>CAYYPJ010000081.1:8884-10562 GCA_964473495.1 uncultured Spirochaetales bacterium | reverse complement strand
ACAATAGATCTCGAGAGCATCCTCTCCGGTATACCCGCGAGGAGCTCGAAACACAGCTACTGTCACTTCATCTATAAGATCGGCTGAATCAGGATCAACAAGATTGAGATAATGGAGGGTATGGCTCTTTGCTTCAATGAGCACCTTCGATTTTGAGAAACAGGCAGCGGCCAGTTCTACTGCACCCACTCCTGAGACACGTATAACAGCTAGAGCACTCTCACCCCAGGGAGTAGCAAGTGCTGCAATAGGTTCTTCAGTATCATAATATGCGTTTTCCATCATTGGGAGTATAATTCACAACGCCCCATTCCTTCAATAGCAGGAATGGCAGGTGCTTCTATGATTCAAAAGACCATTACTCCTATTTTATTCATTGACGTATAAATAAGGGAACAGTATGATGAATAGATCTTATAGTGGGAGCATCATCCATGATTGAGCTTCAACATATTCTTCATGATCTTCAAGCGTTCATCCCATCAATCGGGACCTATCAACTCTCATTCTTTCGAGACTCTGAATACCGCCTCGGTTATCTGAAGAATGATCGGGAGATTGTTTCTGAAGTCGATATAGAGAGTGAACGGAAGATCATAAGCTATCTAAGGACTATCCTTCCTCAAGCAGCATGCTATGGAGAGGAGACTGACCAATTATGGGGAGACGAATGGACATGGGTTATAGATCCCATCGACGGGACGGTGAATTATGTATCAGGTCTCACTGACTGGGCAATCTCAATAGGACTGCTCTATAGGAAAAAACCGGTACTGGGTCTTATCTATCAACCAGCTGTGAACGATACCTTTACGGCAATCACCGGAGAAGGCGCCTGGTTTAACGGCAAAGCACTCCCGGTATTACCCTTTTCCGGTCCGCTTCAGGAAGCTCTTCTTGCTACAGGGCTGCCTTTCCGATCACCGGATGTCGCTCATGGATTCTATCTCTGTGCGGAGAAACTGCTCCCTCACTGTCGAGAGATCCGACGGAGGGGCTCTGCAGCCCTGGATCTTGCCTATTTGGGTTCAGGATTCTTCCAGGGGTACTGGGAGACAGATCTTAAGCTCTATGATATAGCAGCGGCATATGTCATATTACAGGAGACAGGCATGGTAATCAGTGACTTCTTCGGCAATCGGTATGATCTGTTATCAAGCAGATCACTGATAGTTGCACACCCCCTGATATATAAAGAATTGATGAGTTATATCGCAGGTGGATATGCAGATTATAGGGATCTTTTGCAGCAGAAATAATACACCTATGTGAAGGCAGACTCATAACCCCTTGGAGGATGAACGTATGAAATATGTAGGAGCACATGTAAGTACTGCAGGAGGCATCTATTATGCACCAAAACAGGCATATGAGATAGGAGCAAAGGCTTTTGCTCTCTTTACAAAGAACCAACGCCAATGGAAAGCAAAACCACTCACCAATGAAGACATCACTGCTTTCAAGGATGCAATGCACAAATATGGCTATACACCGGCTCAGGTTCTTCCACATGATAGCTATCTGATCAATCTCGGCAACCCTGATCCTGAAAAGCGGACAAAGAGTATTGATTCATTCATCCATGAGTTACGGCGAGTATCGTCCCTCGGGTTGGATCGTCTAAACTTTCATCCCGGTGCCCACCTAAAAGCCATCGACATTGATACGTGTCTTACCC
>CAYYPJ010000081.1:0-8874 GCA_964473495.1 uncultured Spirochaetales bacterium | reverse complement strand
GTCTTACCCTGATCGCAGAGGGAATCGATTCTGCCCTTTCAGAGACTGCAGGAGTATCTGCAGTGATAGAGACTACTGCAGGACAGGGCTCTGCAGTAGGACGCACGTTTGAAGAGATCGCCGCGATCCTGGACCGGGTCAAACAACCGGACCGTGTGGGGGTATGTATTGACACCTGCCATATCTTTGCCGCAGGATATGATATCAGGACAGAGGAGACCTATGAGAAGACTATGGAGACATTCTCTACCCTCATTGGATTCGAAAAACTCATGGGTGCACACCTGAATGATGCAAAAAGCACCTTTAACAGCCATGTTGATCGTCACCATAGCATCGGGCAGGGAAACATTGGAATGCAGGCATTCAACCTGCTTATGAATGATGATCGTTTTGATGGAGTCCCTCTTATTCTGGAGACCATCGATAAGGATCTCTGGGCAGAAGAGATCAAAATGCTCTATAGTTTCATACAGAAAGGAAGAACATGAAGAGAAATACCAGGATCTTTCCCGACTGTCCAAAGCCCCTCTTGTTCGGACACCGTGGATACTCGCAGTTGGCACCTGAGAATACCATGGAATCATATCAACTCTGTAGAGAGTATGGGATCCCAGGTATAGAGCTTGATGTACATCTCTGTGCTACCGGAGAACTTGTGATCACTCATGATTACAATGTAGAGCGAGTCTCAGGGTATAACGGGATTGTTGAACAGATGTCATACGCTCAGATATGCACCATCGATGTGGGTTCCTATAAAGCCCCATCCTTTGCCGGTGCCCGTATCCCCCTATTGAAAGAAGTCTTTGAGTCTTTTGGTACTGAATTCTACTATGACATCGAATTAAAAGAGCAGGGTATTTCAGATTCCGGTCTTGTTGAAGATACTCTCAACATGATCGATGCCTATGATCTCGGCAGCAGATGTATGATATCTTCTTTTAATCCCTTCTCTGTCCGCCGGTTTAGAAAACGTTGCAGGAACCGTATCCCAACTGCAGTGATCTACTGCATCAGTGAACAGGTACCTAAACTATTACAGAAAGGATTCGGCAGGCACATTGCCCACTGCGGTATCTTAAAACCTGACCACACACAGATCACGGGTAAACAATTCACTCATGATCATACTCGAAGAGGCTATCCCATCGTCACATGGGTCGTTGATGATGACATGGAGGGGAAAAGATTGCTGGATCTGGGAGTGACAGGTATTATTTCAAATGCTCCCGGGAACCTTCTCGACCTTATAGCAACTTACCAATAATAAGCGATGCGGCAATTTGTCCGAAGCGTTTAAAAGCAGCTGTTCTGGCTAAATCGCTTGTTTCCCCCACACCGTTCGCAGCAAATTCACCACTCTCTGCATACAGTGAACTATCTTTCAGGGTATACACACGAGCAGAACCTTTTACCGATGCAATAAACCTCCCCCCTGATTCTACCACGGAACTCACTCCGGAGCTTCCAATCACCACAATGGATCGAAATCCGGCATAGTTCTCATGTGCAAACTGCAGTATCGCTGATTCCGTATTCAGTTTCCCGCTCGGATCTATTCTATTTGTATAGATACCATTATGCTGCAGCGCATCTATCAAAGACTCCAGAGTGGTGGTAGACTGCAGCAATGTCCCGTTCTTGCTATAGTCCAGCATCGAAGCAACAACAACTGATCCGGCTATCTCTGATGATATCGAGAAGGGGAAATCAAGTTTCTTATCTGCGATCAATGATCTCACTCTGACAAGATAGGGATCACTAGCCCCTGTAACATCTCCAACCTGCTCTAACAGCTTGGCCAGATCAATATACATCGTCAGAACACCTGAACCCATGAATGTCATATGGCTGGGACTGAAAGAGACTATCCCTTTTGTATCAGTCTTCGCATATAACTCTTCCTGTCGGGTCTTACCAATCGCATTTTTCACGGGGAAAACAGCTTTTATGGGTACCGCCTGTATCTTTGGAACAAAGATCCCGCTTCCTCTTGTTACTCTTGCCGTAAAGACACCATTCTTAGAGTCATTGGATATGATATGGAAATTCAACCCCTCGAGAACTGATATCGCATCTTCCATCAATTCTGAATATCTGGCATTCGATTCAGCCAGAGGAGAGGTATAGGCTTCTATAGCAGCTGCAAGGTAAAATGAGAATGCTGCAAAATCATTCTGTCTTTTATATGCTGCTTCAGCCTCAGATTCAGGGATATTGATCTTGTTCTCCTCATCCCGTATAGAGACCAAGTTCTCACGAACAAGTTTACTAATCGTCTTTCGGTTGGACTCTGCTAAGATATATAGGGTAAGCACCCCGCCTTTTTCCTTCTGAAACTCATTCGAAACAAGAAGTCCCAGGTCTTCGATCCCCTGGGTCTGAAGCAATTCTCTTCTATAAGTCTCCTGCACATCGTACCCCAGGAATGCTGATATCTTAGCCAATAACTGTTCATAAGCCAGCTGTCTGGCAGTCATCTCATTGAGTCCTTCATCTACTCCCTCCGCCACGAAGAACACCTTTGTGAATGAGTTTGATGGTTTCTCGATAACCCAAGTCGGTACATCTTGAACCAATGCACGTAGAGATGAACAACCACTGCCTAAAAACATCACAGCGACCATCAAAAGTGCAGAGATGACTAGAATCGATCCCTTTCGTCTCACAGCATAACCTCCTTCGGTCATATCCCTGTATTGAAGGTAAGCACATTACCCCGTTGATAAATCAGATAGATATCCTGCAACTCCGGGTATTGTTCTGCTGTCTCATATATCCGGTCAGCAAGTTCATCTACCGTTCCGGAAAAGGTGATTGCATATCTGGTCTCTTCGACGGAGAACGTAGTTCTCACGAGGGTTGACACCTGATCGGCAAGAACGTTCTGAAAAGCCCTCATGGTCCTATCATCATAGGTCTTCAGGATAATCAGCTCATAGGAATTCCCGCGTTCAGCATCAGCTGTGAAATATTTCGAAACTTTGCTCAAGATCCTATACATTCCATTGGTTATTCCATCAGCAACAGCACGGTCGATAGCAGAACTTCTGGTATTACCCTCTACAAGTTTCTCAGTCTGGATGAATACACTCCCACGGCCTGCAGCAGTCGATGCATCAAAACAACTTAACGTGACCGAGGCATCAGCATAGAAAGCCCCTCCTCTTGAGTAGCTGGAAGTATTGACAGCGACATCTATATAGTAGTCAGCATGAGACTTGGAAGCGATCCACCGTAACATTGAATTTTCACCGGTCTCTTCGGTAAAGACATAATCCTGATCACGTTTGATAGATTCTATCTGTTTCATATCCACATAGGAGAATCCTGTAGATGAAAGATAATCATTTGCCAAGAGGACGGCAGTCCTTACCGTGAACGGATCTGAAAATTGACTCTCATCATAATAGACGAGGAATATCGGTTCTCTCCCATTCCCCCAGGGAATACCTACAGGGCCAAGCACCTCTGACAATGCGGTCCCCTTCTGGTAATCGAGGACTTCCTGATCAGGTAAACGCAAAGAGACAGTGTCTTGGATCAATCCCCCATGGATACCCTCTCTGCGAAGCAAATCAGAGATCTCCGGGAGTAGAAGTCTTGCTGAAACAATCATAGAGAATGTTCCCCTATCATAATCCCAGTCAATGACATTGACTGCAGATGATAAGATATAATCACGTACATCCACCTGCGTATCAAACAGCTGTTCAATCTGTTGACGATACATAAGACCATGATCACCTAATGCCAAGAAGACAGATCGCTGAATAGCATCACTGACTGCATCATCTTCAGCCTCAGTCTTACTTGCACCCGTTCCATACCCATAGAAGACCGGGATGGTGATCCCATCTGCAACCTCATTGGCAGGGATACTTTCTTCTCTATCAAAATGATATCGCTCGCCCTTGTAGACGGAGACGCACCCAGTGGAAACGAGTACACTCAACACAAGGAGTACTGGTATCCATGGTTTTCTCAATCTCATGATAAACCTCATATGCTTTGCTTATTCTATCAATACATACCAATGACCATCCAGTAATCGGAGAGGTGTCCAAAGGCTGTTCGTAATATGCTAAACGAAAAATACCTATATGGTTATACTACTTTATAAACGAAAAGTTACATATGGGGAAACAAACAGTGCAGAACGTTGGTATGATCCGTCAGATCCTAACGGATATCCTATGGTATATCCCGCACGCAGACCAAATTCATGATCCCTGTCAACATACCATCCAACGCCGGCATGATATGAACCAGTATAGATCCAACCGGTAGAATCATCAATAGGATCTATATAATACCCGATGCCGAGATCGGCACCGGTCTCAAACCAGATTCTGGAAGAGGAGAAGGATCTCGTCGCACTGTAGCGTCTCCCCGGTTCAACTCTGGCAATAAATCCCTGGGTGAGCAGGATCGATGTTCCCATTGTATCCAGGAATACTGCTTGTCCAAGTGGAGGGGATCCCCAGCAATAGGAGACATCAAGTCCGAAAGTATAATGGAGGGTTCTGTCATCCCTTCCAATACGGTATCGCAGGGAAAGGCCGGAACTACTGAGCGTCTGCAGCTCCTGTAGAGAGAATCTGCCTTGATGAGCATCTGCCAACTTCTGTAATCCCACACCTGCATGCAGAGGAACTGCAGCATAGTTCACCAGTAACTCTGCAGATCCCCCTACAGAGCTCTTGTCCATGATCTTCTTCGTACGTACCACGGTCAATAGAGCCAACTCCGTATTGGTTTCAGGATCCTGCACGATAAGCTTATCTCCCATACACAGTGTGTCAGATTCAGCGTACCTCATAGTCACGTAGCCATTAAAAGTACCGGAAATCATGAGTATAGAGGGCAGCGTTATATCGGAGATCATCTTATAACCAATCTCCTCCTCATAATAGGAGAGTGCCTTGGTGACGGCAATGTCTACTCGTTCATCGGCACCTATAGCAGAAAACTGAAAAATGTGATTCCCATAAGCTCCTGAGACCAGCCACTCAATATGTAATGAGATCACATTAGTGCCAGAGGTGCTGTAGTATACTAGAGATGCCTTTTTGAGCATTGGAGTTATTGTGATGTCTGATGCCTCTGCTGTGGAAAGTGTATCATCATTGACCGTATAAATATAAAGTGAACGAGCAGCAGAGGCCGTGACATCTCGCAGCTGAACAAGGACTCTCTGAGCAAGACCCTTTTGAGATATCGTCTCATAGTTGGAAGAATCAATATCTTCGATTGCTTCAGCAACAAAGACAGAGTACTCTTCCCCGGCAAAGAGCGGCTGCACAACACATGAGATCAGAACAATAAAGAAAAAATGTCTCATCCGGAAAGTTATACTCATACCAATTCTTGACTCCATAATTGAACCAAAGCATCAATAACTCCGGCAGCCTCCACCATAGCAGAAACTGCGATCCATTCATATCTACTATGAAAGTTCAATCCACCGGCAAAAATATTTGGAGCAGGTATCCCCATTTCACTCATCCTTGCGCCATCTGTTCCTCCGCGAATAGGTTTGATGAGAGGTTTGATCCCCAAATCTTCAACGGCATGCTTTAGTTTTTCCATGACCATGGGATCCTTTGAGACATACTCGCCCATATTGACATACTGTTTTGTGACAGAGATATTGACTGTTCCCTTTGCAGAACTCTCTTCAATAGCCTTTGCAGCAGATTCTACGACATGAAGTCTTCTGGACATTCCTCCGCTATCGAAATCACGCAGATTCATCGTAAGGGTACAGAGGGATGAATCACCGGTGATCTCACCGAAATAGTAGTACCCCTGTTTCTCATCGGTAGTCTCAGGGCTCTCCGTTTGAGGAATCATCAGGCAAAATCGTGTCGCCATCGTTATAGCATTTACCATTCTTCCACGAGCAGCACCGGGATGGTACATGACTCCGGTGAAAGTGAGTTCTACTCTATTTGCATTGAAACACTCATATTCTATCTCTCCGCGTTTTCCACCATCCATTGTATAACAACAACGTGCATGAAGTTGATCGATGGGGAATCTATCCATCCCATGGCCTGTCTCTTCATCAGCGGTGAAGATGATCTCAAGCTCTCCATGTTTGGCCTCCGGGTATCTCATATAATACTGGACTATGGTCATGATCTCAGCGACTCCTGCTTTGTCATCAGCCCCGAGGAGTGTTGTCCCATCTGTCGTGATAAGATCTTCACCAACATACTCGAGTAGAACAGGGTTCTCTGATACCGACAAGGTCCAGAACTTATTAAGTTGAATATCCTTGCCGTCATAGGATGTGATGATCTTCGGTTTGACATTCTTTCCAGAGATATCACAGGAGGTGTCGACATGTGCCATGAATCCAATGGTCGGGGGTTGTTTTCTCCCTGCGATGGTAGAAGGTATCCGTGCTATGAGGAACCCATCCTCATTCAAACTGATATCATCAACCCCCATCCCTTTCAATTCGTCAAAAAGGAGATGCAGCAGGTCCCACTGACCAGCGGTAGAAGGCTTTTCTGCAATGTGTTCATCCGACTGTGTATCTATGGCTACATACCGTAAAAATCGTTCAACCACGTTCTTTCGTATACTCTTCTTATCCAAAATGGTAACTCCTTATAGTAAGTTCTTCATATTATAACTCTGTTCTGATACCGTCTCATCGAAAAAACGACTAAGACCATGCAATTCAGAGGAGGTTTTCATGCCTTCTCATCTGCATATCTCACTCCTCTATCCTGCATGATGGCAGGGAATGTTTCAAGACGTCTCGAGAAATCCTTAAAATCATTTTGTATAAACCCCTCGCATGAACGATCGGCAGTTGTCGTAAGTCGTGGGGGATGTCTGCCAATCTATTCGTGTCTCAGAATCTACCCACTCTGTCCATAACGGCATCTCAAGCATACGTGAAATCTACCAAGGAAAGCCATCAGCCCTGATGAAATCGCTACTTGGCCTCAAGACGCAAACATAATACAGCAGTAAATAAGAAAACTAAAAAATAAACCAAGCCCCAACAAGAGGGGTCAGCTACCCTATGACTGAACTGTTACAAGTAAACTACTGTAGCCTTTTCTTCATGAGTTCTTTTAGTTTTCTACTAATGATTCCTCAAACATTCCTTGATTTTATTGGAAACAAGGGATTAGGTCATTTATAGTCTCTTTAGTATATAGTCAGGAGATCATGATTCAAGGCCGAATAGCTCAAAGATCTCTCTTTGAGCCTTCGTCTTTGCTGGATGAATCGGTTTGTATGTGTGTTTGAATGAGACTTCAGTGTAGGACTCCAGACGGTTGAATACTTCAGCAACGGAATATCGACTGATCCATTTCTTTGTTGGTTCCATCTGTGGATCGATTGGGGTATCACGTAGGATCTTTCTGACACGCTCAGTGATGATGAGCGAGAGAAATCGAATGAAGACAATCGATTCGTTAGATATCTTTCCGGTCGTCCGCAGCCGTCTTCCCTCAATCATGTTCTTCAGGTTATCAAACTGCTTCTCTACCCGATCTCTTTTCCGGTACTGGGAAAGAGCGGCAGCAGCATCGGATTCAGTATTGGTCACCAAGGCCCAGTAGCCGACATACCGGTCCCGATAGGCCTTTATTGCTTCGCTGTTCCAGATGATTTCTCTTCCCCGTTTCGGGATCTGTCTGACGGTGAAGAAGGTCGTATAATCATCTTGGTGCTCTTCTACCAGTTCCTGTGATTCAAGCTCTTTCGACAGTTCGATCATATAGGCATTGAATCTTGCGACATGTTCGATACGCATCGCCGTATCGGTATAGATCTGGTAGTAGATCCTCTTCCCATTCAGCTTAGTCTTGTGCGTGATCCCATATATGGTTGATCGTTCATCAGCAAAGAGGATGTTCCCTGGAAGCTCCAGATCATCCTTATCACGGTCAATATACTTCTTTACCCGGGCAATATTCTTTGGTACGGGCATCGTGAATCGCATCCCGGTATCAACTAATAACGAAAGATTCTTTTTGCTATAAAAGTCTTTATCCATCAGGAGACTGACTCTCTTCATGCCCAGCTTTTCAAGTGTGGTAAGAAATACCGGCAATGAGGAAACAGCATGAAGCGATCTCGGTAGAATCTCATAATAGAAGGGGATTTCACTGTGCATCCCGGAAAGCAGAGCCATATTGATCTGCGGCAGTTCCTCCCCGTCACGGTTATATCCATACTCATTATATGGATTGCACGTTCCGTAACTCGAGATGCTCGTGATACCAAAACAGAGATATTCCCCATCGGTAGCCCTTCGCAGCCAACTCTTGAAGAAGGTAAGGATCTGATCCCTATCGATCGATTGCAGTAGTTCCGATATCCAGGGACTGATCAGAGGTTTCCCATGATTCGGACAGAGATGAGACTCCGTCCATCCTTCAGCCAGATACGCACGCTGTGCAGGGGAAGATGCGAAGAACCAGGCCAATGTCAACAGCTTTGAAGTCGTTTCCGCATCGAATCCTTTCAGGAGGGATCGTTTGAGTCCGAGATCTTTAGTGATGGACTGAAGGAGTATTGATGGCCCTATACTTACGGTAGAGGTTACCGCTGGAGACTCTGCTTCGGTGAGTTTCTGATCCTTTTCAGCCTGTAATGCTTTCCAGCGTTTGTTATAGATGATCGTACCGGTCTGAGGATCTTTCTTCCCGATACAGATCATCTTCGTCCGGGATGCTTTCTTATCTTTATCCCAATAAGATGTGGACATATAGGCATAATCGGTACCATTGGTATGATGCTGAAACACAATACTTGACATCCTGAGCCCCTCCATAAAACTAACTATAATTATTGTTAGTCTTATGGTAATTGTCAAGCACTTATGCATTGTTATAT
>CAYYPJ010000080.1:0-10571 GCA_964473495.1 uncultured Spirochaetales bacterium | reverse complement strand
TTAATACTCCTACTTTTATAAACAACCTCCACTTCTCTCATTTCGTTAGTCACTCATTGGGTCATCACCTTTGGTATAATCCGTCTTGGCTTTTTGGTTATGAGATTATCCCCTTCAAATCGTTTTAAGCCAACCATGAGTATGGAGCTTCTTATGAACTTCCCCATCACTTTTAAATTGCAAATTCTCGTGTACTATACCCTATCAACATTGGTAAGAGAAGTATCCTGAACCCTGCTGCTTTATTTATTATTGTTTTACTCATTCATTCCACAATAGGATTTACAGAAAGATTCTTCCCCGTGATACGCACTGCGGCACCTTTTGCTGCAGCAGGACTTTCAGGATGCGCCAGCAGCCACTTGTTCTTCATCCATCGAGTACCTTCTGTATCACATGCTAACGGGTCGTTTGTCCCTTTTGGTAAAATAATGACCGCTGTAAACTGCTTTTGGTCAACTCGACAAGGAGCAAAATGAAGTGTCGTTCCGTAGAGTTCGATCAATGAATCTTCAGGGACATAGAAGATCTCAGCAAGACGAGAATCCCAACCGGTATCAGGATCCACATCCTGTAACCTACCTACTATAAGCACTATATCGGTAACAGCTCCAAGGATCTCACTCGATTTATGGTATTCCATACCATTAAGCAGAGTATTGAATCCATAACAGCAGCCCACCTGTATAGGGAGCTCACCAAACAGATCATTTGCAATATGCCTGGAGACCTGCAGCTCTTCGAGTCTGACATTCGAGGTCTCGTATCTAGTTCCGCTTTCGATCCTATAAAGTCCTTTAGCCACATTGACCATTGGATCAAGATCAAATCCGCGATAAACAGTTCCATAAGGAATAAATGTCTTACTTTCGACCGAATGGATCGTTATTTTTGGATTCAGCAGCCGTAATCTCATCAATCGCTCTAGCATGATCTTACCTCCTCAAAGAGATCACGCCATCGAGTTCCCTCACGATAGAATACTGGTGGTTCTCCCCATGGGGCAGAGACAGTGACAACACTACTGCCGTCATATCTCTTACCGCTCCATAGATGTATCCAGATATCTTCCGGCAAGCGTACATCCCATTTTCTGCAATGTTTTCTGATCACTGGAGCTACCAGCAGATCGCTGCCATATAAATACTGATACGGCCATTCCTCCAGCTCTTTTCGTTCTTCCGGGTACTGCAGCTGCATCATTCGCATAGGGGGAATACCACAGGTTTGGTACTCTTCATTCAATGCCATATGATACGGTTTCAAAGCCGTATATACACGGGTCATACGTGCTATATGGAGAAGCAATTCTTCATCCTCATCAAACTGTACATTATCCTGCGGTCTATTCCCCTCATGGCTGCGCATGATCTGTGTGAATGCTGCATATTCTGCCCAGCGGACAAGTAGCTCTCTACTGCGTTTCTTAGACCCTAATGTCGTGTAACCTCCAATATCTGAGTGAACATAACCAAATCCTGCAACACCCATCATCAAACTGGCATTGATTGCTGACGGTAATCCATCCTCACGGCTCCAACCGACTAATTGATCACCAGTCCAGAAGGAACTCGTATACTTTATTGCTCCTGCTGCACTCGAACGCATAAAGTAGATGATCTCATCTTCCATTCCTGCTTCATGAACCGCTTCATAGTTTATTCGTGCCCAATCTTCTGGATATCGGTTATGGTAGGTAAGTCCGCTCTCTCCAGATCTTACTACTGCATCGCTTGGGACATACTCACCGAAGTCGGCCATCCAGCCGGAGATACCAATTCCCATAAGGTTTTTCTTTAAGATCCCTTTCATCCATTCGCATGCTTCAGGATTAGTAAAATCCACCATCATCCCGGGATCATACGGCACATACACAGGATAATTTGTACCGTCAGGACGTTTGATCAAATATCCTTTTCTATCAGCTTCATCAAACATCTCATTCCCAGGAGTCAGAAATGTGTTGGTATAGGCTAAATACCGTATACCCTGCTTTCTTAGCTCTTTGATATATCCCGGAAGATCGTGATAGAGTTCTTTGTCATATTGCCAGCACCATCGAAGCTGTTTGCCGAAGGAGGTTATTCGTATTCCCTCCCAGTCCTGACACCAGATAGCACCAATCCTGATTCCGGCATCTTTTGCTTTCAGCACTTTGTTCTCTGTTTCTTTGCGGCCGCCCTGCATACCGAGCCAGACACCATCATAAGTCCACGATGGCAGTTTCGGCTGCCTGCCAAGCAAGTCAGATAATGCAGAGAGGGCATCCATCATGGTCTTTCTATACCCTATAGTTATCTTTTTCGGGATCTCCCAAACGTAAAAGGTGTGCCGATCCTTTTTAGTAAAGTCAAGTTTCCCATAGGCGCTGGTTTCTGCATAGAAGAAGAGCCCCGAAGAGGTTATCCATGCAGGCATAGCAAAGTTAGTGTTATACCATCGCGGCCAGTGTTTAGTTCTTGCTGCAACTCTTAACGTGAAAGCATCATATCGTCTTCCTACACCGGGTTCTGAGATCCATAGAGGTTCCATACTCCCCCGCAGATTCTGACGGTCAAAGAGTTCTCCTCCCCCATAGACACTTTCATCGGCATCAGCAGACACATTGATCCAGAATCGATTATAGGATGTTTCATCGGTCCTGCATGAGATCTCTAGACGATTCGACCCTGATTGTTCTGTTATATAGATCTTCGCTATATCATCGAATGAGAGTATCAGGGAGGTGTTAGTCTCCTCTTCTATCTCAACATTCTTCAGAGTTCTCTTGATCACCTTGTGTTCCCGAACTTTGAAGACTCCTGAATGCGATCTAATAGCAGAGACTCCTTTCCCTATAGAGAAACAGGGCGTTTTATACGTGTGCCTAAGTACCACACGATTCGCTACGGAGAGAGTGAATCCCCCTGGTATTCTCATACATCTCATTACTCAATGACCTCCCAGCCTTTGATCTTTGCCAATATTCTAAAGGGCTTCACATAATCGCCATAGACCACCGAAGCATGATGCGCAATACCGTTATCCACAACTTTCTGTAATATATCTCTTACCTGCTGATCGAATCGTACCTTCATATAGGTACCGCGTAGTTCTTTCTTCATAGGTATTACTTTCCCACGAGTCAGGAACATCCTATATTCTGTTCCTGCTGAATCGAGTCTTAAGACTGACACATCCCCATCCTTCAAGACAAAATCAGCAGTGACTCCCTTACCGTCGGCAAAATAGGTAGAAAGCGAACGATTACACTTCCCGTCCCACAGATTACACGGAGCAACCCCGCAGTGCCAGAGCAATGCAGTATCCTCATCAAAATCAAATTGCGAGAAATCAAAAAGATAAGGGGTCTCAGCTCCTACTGCCTGTTGTGCGATCATTGACAGAGCTCCTTCAATATCTCCTTCGCAGGCAAGAATATGACCCTCACTCTGCAGAATAGACATAGCAGCACATGGAGATATGCCAAATTCTGAAGCAAATTCAGGCCAGCACCTTATAGCCATAGCCGTGATGCCTTGTTCATCTATGAAACCATGAAGTTTTGCAGTCAGTTCTGCGACTTTATGCAGCTGGAATTCATTGAGTTCACTCACATCAAAGATATCCTTCACCTGCTCCAGCCGCTCTTCAACAATTGCATTGCTTACGGGATAGTTCCATACCTGTCCAAGTTCATAATGATTGATCAAGATTCCCATCTGTTCGTAGACATTCAGATCATAGACTCCAAGGTTAAAGAATCCTTTTGCTCTATATCCCAAGACGCCGAGGTTCGCCCGCTTGAATGCTGCATCGACTCTGAGGGCATCGACCCAATCCTTATCGATAGTCAATCCAGTGTTCACGGTATAATTCCTTATCCCGCTCTTATAGAGGTTTGAAGCATTAAGGTTCACACCGCAAATAGAATTCAGCCGAATCTTTCCCCCGTTGTATGGAAGCTCAGGCAAGCCCCAAAGCAGAATGGGTTTATGAAGCTCTTTATCAAGTTCCAGAACGAGATGTCCCAGATGAAAAGTCCCGCTTATGACTACAAGACCATCTATCTGTTGTCCTGCAAGTGCATGTGCCGCATCTTTAGCATCTTCAACTTCTATGACAACATCTTCAATGGCACATACTTCTAATTCTTCCATACTCCTGACCTGTTTCAGGATCTTACGATACAATTCACCTGCAGCTTCATAATCAAATGTTTTTCTTGCTAGACAAACAACTCCTAATCGTACATTCGCTTTCATTGAATATCCTACCTTATTAATAATTAGTACTTAGTATCAGATTTTGACAATACATTTTTCACGTGCCGACTGCAGCGATCTCTCAGCAACTTTGAGTGAAGAACAGCCGTCATCAAAAGTTGCGATCTGCGGTTCATCATGAACCACTCGATGACAAAATGATTTGACCATCTTTTGTATTGCATAAGGTTCTGTTGCCTCTTTCCCATATGTCCATACAACAGCGTCTCTAGGAGATTCTCCTGTCTTTCCCATACTGACAATCCCAAGATACTTTGTGCTGCCGTTATCTAATGAAGAGTACTGCTCCTCTTTCAATCCACACCAAATGGCTCCGTCTGTCCCATGGACTGTTATCTGCAAACTGAAATCAAACCCTGATAATGCATGTGAGATTTGCATGATCCCGCCACCTTCAAAGGTCCCATTGATATATGCTATATCCTCATAATCAAAATCTTTATGTACCGTATCGGTCGTAACACAATGAACTTCAGCAATCTTTTTCCCTGTTAGATACTGTGCAAGATCAAACCAGTGGCATGTCTCTTCAATGACCAGTCCTCCGGAGTATGCTCTTTTCTGTATCCAGTTGTGCCATTTATCTCTCCGAAAAGGGGTTCTAAAATGGTATAATGAGAAGGCTTCAACAGTTCCGATCTCTCCAGATTCTACAAGTTGTTTTATTTTCTCTATCGCAGGAATCACTCTGAACTCATAATCCATAGCTATATGAGCAGGATAGTTCGCTACTTTGTGTTGCAGTGCTATTGCTTCTTTCATGTGTATTGATACAGGTTTTTCCAATAGGATATGCTTTCCATATGCCATTGCCATAGAAAGATGCTCAGTATGAAGATAATCAGGGGTACAGATACTTACAATATCAACTTGAGGATCCTCCATAACTTTTTCTATAGAGGTAGAACACTTCACTCCAATATTTTCCCAGTGCTTTCCAAGAATCTCATTTGAGAACAACGGTTTCAAGCACAACATACTTCTCTGATCAAATGTCCCGCCAATCGATGCCAAGCGTTCCTTCATCAGGTCACATACTGCATAAAGTTCCACATCCTGACTATCCAGATACCCTGCAACATGAGCCATCCCTATTCCCAAACCAATTACTGCTGCTTTTTTCATAGCACTATTCCCTCGTTTTAAAGACGTGATTATAATCTTTGCTGATACTGCAGCACCCTTTCGGGATTTGCGTCACAAATATGAACAAACACCCCCTGCTCAAGAGCTAGCGATCGAATATCCCTATCCAAGTGCCCGTTAACGACTTCTTTCCACGGATAGGGATCATCAATGATCTCATCAGCAGCAAGAAATCTCTTTAGGCGTATCGCATTTCTACAATTGACATCTACACTCGTGTAAGGGAACATTTCATAATCACTTTCAAAGAACATCGCATCAGTCCCAAACAGTATTCTGTTGCGACAGAGTGAAAAGAATTCGCGGGCATCTTCCCTCTGTTCTGCTAATACACGATAGAACCATCTGCCGGGAGCAGTATCAAACATCAAATTATCATAAGAACTAAGGACGGATTCCAGATGATCAAGACCTTTCCCAAGAAACATCAGATGGGGACAGATGAACTGAGCCGAACTGTGATGGACAAGAAGCTCTTCAAAAGATTCAATATAGGATATGTATGGGGGAAAATCTGCTGCATATATACCATAGGGCGCCCAGAAGTCGGGAGGATCAGCAACATGAGCCAGTATGGGCATACCTAAACTCTCAGCCGCATCAACAGCATCAGAGATGGGCTTACTGTTCAATGATAGTCCGAAACGCTTTTCAATCAGAGGTTTGCCGATCAACAGTTTCAATCCGAAAAATCCATCTTTATGTAGCTGGTACACTTGTTTTGCAGGGTCAAACCCAAAAGCCCCCATACCACGGTAATCAAGACATCCAAAACCACTATACCTGTCAGGATCTTTTCGAAGAGCATACTTGATTGCATCATTGAATGTCCCTTGATCGCTATCCGGTAATGAGATCAATCCAACATGGTCATATTCCATTCGGTCACAGAAGCTCACAAGTTCTTTATAACGAGAAATCCCGCAAAAGTGGATATGTGTATCAAACATCATTTTAACTCAAACTCCGGCATACTGCCTACGATCGGAGTGACAACATACGCGACATCCGGATGATCTCTTAAGAACGTAACAGGGAACTCAGATGTCGGATCCAATAGTAATGCTTTTCTGAATACCGCAGATTGCCATGGTCGATTGAAGAAAAGTCGTATTGATCCTGCCTTTAATATTTGCTTCATACCAACAGTGACCGCTCTTCTTGGTATCTCATCATAGGCCCCGCGCAATGCAGTATTTGCATTTATCGTTATGGTCTGCGGTGTTAGTGAAACGATCCTAGTAGGAAGAGCGACGAAATCATCAGAAGAAATATCCTCTTTCGGTATGGGTTCATTAAAAGCAACGTGACCGACTATTCCCACTCCTGCATGGCACAGATCAACACCACCAAGATCCTCAATCAATGAATCATATGCAGAGGGATCTGCAGGATCTGGAAAATGGATCTGCTGCTTATTCAAACCAAACTTTTCCGGCATAGGAAGTATTAACTCTTTTTCAATAAACCCCCTGAATGATAACGGGCTCTCTTCCGATATCCATCTATCCTCACCATCAACAAGATACTCGTCCATAAAGAACAAATGAAGATCTGAAAGGTCCAATGGTCTGCTGTTCAATAATGTGATGAATCTTCGATATTGAAAGACTGGGCCAACGGGAAGAATAAAGACCGTATGTTTCCCTATCCTATTATTAATCTCAATCATGTTGTACATAGATAAAGCCATAGCGTAATAGAGGTCAACATCAGTTTCAACTTCTATGACAGATGCGTCTGTACGCTCTTGTATCTGTTCTACTGTAGTTGCATATAATGATTTCATTATCCTACCCTTTATACGGTATGTAAAAAATCAATTGCCCCGGGCTTCGCCCAAAAGTCTTCTGCTAATCTGAAAGACTGCAGAATAAATGCATTCTAGATAGCGTAGGTATAGTACTTATCCTTTCACTGCTCCAGATGTCATACCGCTAATAATCTTATCGTGAAGAAAAACATATACTATGATCGTCGGCACCATTGAGATAACGATTGCCGCCAGCATACTGGTATAGTCCGTGACAAACTGACTTTTAAAGAACCTGATACCAAGCTGCAATGTTCGTGAACTCTCAGAGGAAGTCAATAACATTGCATAGGTAAACTCATTCCAACAATAGATAAACATTAACGTCCCTGCAGTAACTAACCCTGGTTTGGTCAAGGGGAAGATGATCTTTGTAAACCGCTGAGTGAATGAACAGCCATCAATGACTGCAGCTTCTTCAAGTTCTACAGGGATCGACCCCATAAACCCATGGATCAGAAAGACCGAAATTGGTATGTTAATAGCTGCATAAGTCAGAACCAGGCCAAGAAGGGTGTCGTAAATACCTAGAGTACTGATTATCTTAAAGTAGGGAACCATCAATGCGATGATGGGAATAAGGACTCCGGCAAGAATAATATTCAATAGGGTTTCATTGAACCTGAACTTTTCTCGTGATATTGCAAAAGCTCCCATAGATGAAACAAAAATATTCAAAGTTGTTGAACAGATTGCAACAATCACAGAGTTGAGAAACAATCGCGACAGCCCTCCTATCTGCATAGCAGCCACATAGTTCTGAACCTGCCACACATCGGGGAATGAAAATGGCTGAGTCTCAAACTCGAAGTTCGTCTTGAATGATGAAATAACCAGCCAAATAAGGGGAAGAAGTGTCACACACAAGAAAAACCCTAAATAAAACCATTTTCCTGTCTTTGCAATGACGTCAATAAATGTTAACCGTTTTTTGAAACTGCTGCTGCGCATTGGCTTCCCCTATTGTATGGAATCTGATGTATGGTTATTTCTATTGAACAGCCATCTTATCGCTGCAATAGTCGCCCCGCCGAAAATTATGAGAGTTGAACCTATAGCATTTGCTTCACCATAATTAAGAGCACCCAAATCACGGTACAACAGAATTCCCATGACAGATGTAGCATGAGCCGGTCCTCCGTTCGTCATAAGATAGGTGGATTCAAAATGTCTCATTCCATACGCTAAAGCCAACGTCATTGTTGTGATAAGAATACCCTTTAACATAGGGATAGTGATGTTGATTTCTTGCTGTAGAACATTCGCACCATCAATTTCTGCTGCCTCATAATAGGACTCTGAGATTCCCATACGTGATGCGAAAATAACTATCATGAAATAGCCGATATAAAACACCTGTTGTATAAGAACTGCAGGGAAAGCCGTTGACATATTACCAAGCCAGTTCCTCGTCAAATCACTCAGTCCAATAATTTCTAGAAAATTATTCAGCATCCCATCTTCGGCATTGTAAATTGCCAGCCACATCATAGCCAGTGCTACCTGTGATATGACATTCGGGAGAAAATAGATGGTTCTAAAAGTCTTCCAGCCTTTTGGTTTTCTCGCAAGTATCATAGCCATTCCGGCAGCAAGCGGAACTTGAATGAACCCTAAGACCAAAGCCCAGATAATATTGTTTCTCAATGCAAGTCTGAAGGTCCCATCGCCTAACAACTGGAGGTAGTTCTTCACCCCAATAAACTCCATAGGCCGTATCCCATTCCATTTCGTAAAGCTTGATACGAAAACGAAGCCTAGAGGATATATGAAATAGGTAGTAAAAAGAACCAAAACCGGCAGCAGAAACAGAAGTATCTGTTTCCAATTCTTATTATGCATAGAAGTGACCTCTCTGGAAAAGAAGACCCGGTTGGAATCCGGATCTTCTTTCAGCTTTTAACACGGTATGATGTTTGAACAATTAAAAAGAACTATCTGATCTTGTCAGCAATCTGCTGTACGAACTCTTCCGGAGTTGCTTTACCCAAAACCATCTTTGCAAGTGCTTGTCCAAATTCTGCTACAACGTCTGACGTATATTTCATACTAAAACTTGGATTGATAAATGATGCATCATTAACAGCATTGATAAACTGTGCCTGTAGTTGATTGATCTTCTCTTCTGGAGCTACTGAATATTTTATTGCAAACATTGCACCTGAATCAAGTGATATTCTTTTTACATTCTCAGGCTTGGTCATCCATTTCATGAAAGCAACAACAGCCTCTTTCTTTTTTTGGTCATCTGTATAGGCTGCAGCTAGATTGGAGAGGGGAAATCCAATCTGTGCCCCATGATATGCAGCTCCTGGAGCCGGTCCAATCTTTGTGGCAGCAAAGACATCCGGAGCATCACTTTTTACACGCCCAATATACCATGGTCCATTGATGAATATCGCTGACCTTCCTGCAAGGTAATGTCCACCAGAAACCCCGGCATCACCGCCAACAGCATCTTTCGAAGTGTTGCCGTTCAAGAACATCTCTTTAAGAATCTCTGCAGACTGCACAAAGACAGGGTCTGTGATATCTTTCTGCCATACATCCGGTCCTCCAAGACTTGCAGCGATATGGGAGAACCATAGCATAGAAGTCCATGCATTTGTTCCGCCAGTCATCTGACTTGTGGGGATATAACCTGCAGCTTTGATCTTGTCTGCTGCTGCAAAGAACTCATCATAGGTAGTAGGGATAGAAGTGACGCCAGCTTTCTTTAGGATATCCATATTATACCAAATAGGAGTATAGGCCATCTCAAATGGAACAGTTTTTGTCTCGCCATTTATAGTGGCTTCCTCTACAGATCCCGGTACGAAATCATCACCCCAGCCACTAGCTAACTCATCTGAGAAATCCATCAACAGGTTTTCCCCTTCATAAAAAGCAAACGATGTCGGATCCGGATTAAAAACGAATAAATCAGGAACTATCCCGGCTGCGATCTGTGAATTTAACTTATTCCTATATACGTCATAATCAGGATTTGCTTCAATCTCTACTCTATATTTTCCTGTATACATCTCATTGAACTCATCAACAAGAGTAGCAACCATAGCGGTCTTTGTATCCTGTCCAACCCAGATTGTCGGCCATTTCAAGACGACTGTTTGATCTTTAGCCTCTTGAGTCCCTGCTGCCCAAATTATACCGGGAAGGATTAACAGTATTAAAGCACATATTAATACGATTTTTTTTGTTCTCATTGTTTCTCTCCTTTTTATTTTTCTTACACTAAGTAAGTAAAACATACAGACAAAAGGTTGTCAACAGATTTCTTGTGAATTATCCTATTCCACAGTAGAGGATACTGTTCACATACTATATCGTAATCCTCCTGAAGAGGT
>CAYYPJ010000079.1:0-10604 GCA_964473495.1 uncultured Spirochaetales bacterium | reverse complement strand
GGACTCTACATGGGAAATCTCATCTCTGATGGAGATCAGCTCTCTTCCCTTACTTATACTGACACGCATCAGTCTGGCCAAAGCGGAAGTCATCAACACTACTTCCTTATACTTCTTCATTTCCCCCATCCAGATGATCGAATCCAGTGTGTTATAAAGAAAGTGCGGATTAATCTGAGCCTGAAGGGCTTTTAAGTCACTCTTTCGTTTCAGTTCCTGCTCTTTGACATTCTCCTTCATGAGTTCACGGATCCTTGAGACCATGATGTCATAATCATGGGCAAGTTCCTTGATCTCATCAGTCGCCTCAATCTGTCCTACGAGGTGGAACTCCCCGGTATCGACACACTTCATGATCTTCTGCAGCTTTTTAATCGGGCTGGTGATCCCGCGGGTGATTCTGTTTGTTGCGAACCCAATAATGAGAAAGAGTATCAGCCCAATGGCAGCATATGAAAGCTGAACATCGGTCCAGTCAGTGATGATATCATCCTTATAGAGGACACTGATCACATGCCAGCCGGTAAGCTTTGAGGTATTGATGAAGTAGTACCGTTCACCATCGCTGAATGAGACATCATCACTCCCATGGGCCCTTGCCATCAATTCATCCACCGGTTCATTCTTTATCCCGCTGTAGACAAGCTGCTGGGTAGGGTGATAGACATAGTTCCCTTTCGTATCAAGGATGAAGTTGTATCCTTTTCTCCCGGTGACCATTGACTGACACAGATTCTGTATACCGTCGAACTTCAGGTCAACAAGCAGTACACCAAGGAGTTCTCCGTCCTTAAGCGAGAATATCCCGCGGCTGAGAGAAGTAACCCATGAATACTTTCCTACAATGAGGTTCTGCACATATGCTCCGGAAATAACAGTTTCGCCGAAGTTCTCTACCGCTTCTTTATACCATGCATATTGTGTTACATCGATCCATGGATTGATCCTCACAGAGGGATCTGCAGATAGAATATGCTGATTAGTATCAATAAAATAGATATTCAAGATATCCTCACGAGCTCTCAGATACGGTTCTATCTGTTTCTGAATCATCTCCCGATAAGTATCCATCGAACCTGGATACTGCCCTCTCAGATAGGTTTGGGTCACATTATCCTGAATGATCGCTAATGATAGATGCTCCATATTTTCGATATATGTATCAATCTGCCTCGATAACTGTCCAAGCAGGGTCTTGTTCGAACTTATCATCGTATTTCTCACGGTAGTGACCGTGAAATGGAATGCTATGATCTGCAGGATGATGATCGTACCAAAGATAAAGACAATGAAGAACGTGTAGATCCTAGATCCGAGAGTCCCTATACGAAATAGATTCTTCACGACTCAAGACTCCTTCGGTACTCCAGAGGAGTCTTGCCCGCCAACTTCTTGAAGATGATCGAGAAGTAGCGAGGATCACTGAATCCGACCTTGTCGGCAATCTCATAAACTCTCATAGGGGAGTCCTTCAACAGCACCTTTGCCTGATTGATACGATAAGCTGTAAGATACTCGACAAAGGTTTTCCCGGTCCCCTCTTTGAACAGATAGCTGAATTGACTCGTTGAGAGGAATAGTTCGTCACAGATATCCGGCAGAGAAAAGTTCTTATCAATATATCTGCGTGAGATGATAGCTTCCGCTTTGTCGATCCGGTACATCGTAACATCATGACGCTTCTCTTGTATCCTGTTCTCTATATCATAGATGACCTTGGTAAAGAATCCTCTTGCCTGATTGATCGAAACAAAAAAGTCTGTCTGATAGGGAATTGATATATTCTCTTCGGCAAAGAGATTCATTCCCTGGGCAAAGTCCTGCAGCTGTGCATGGAGTCTTATAAGATATAACGATGCCTCATGCAGCGTAAGATAAGAACGTTCGAAGAAGGAGAATATCGCCTCAAGTGCTTTCTCTGTTTCTCCGCGACTGCCAGTCTTCAGCTGCTCAATCAAATTTGCTGCAAGAAGGTTGAACTCCTCCGGAGAAGCCGGCTGTTTGTCTCTTATTTCAGAGATATGCAGGATCTTCGAGACTCCGAGTACCCGCAGATAGTCTAAGGCATTCTCTGCCCCGCGATAGGATATAACGATCTGAGTATTATCAGTGATGACCTCTCCGCAACCAATCGATACAGGTTCCACACGCTTATTATTATTGGCGAATGAGAAGATTCTCTTTGCTATATGATACCCGCGTCTCTGAACTTCTCTGATATATGCAGTACTATCAGGGACATACTCCGGCGTGCAAGACGGATCCTGCAGCAGCAGGACAATATGTTCTTCTCTGTTTGTGAGCAGATCATCAGTATCTCCCAGTATCCCTTTCACCTGTTCAAAGAGGGACAATCTGTTGAGATCGCTCCAAGACTCAGGAATCCCTATCACAATGATCTGATAGAGTCCCTGTAGATCATTCCATTGAAAATAGGTCTTCTTCTGCAGTATGTCGGAATTATCAAGTTTACCGGAAATCAGGCGATAGAAAAAACGTTCGCGAAGAAGAGGGAAACTCTGATCCAGCTTCTCCTGCAGTTCTTCTTGATGTTCACGTTCCTGCCGCTGTGCATCAAGCATCTCCCTTATAGTAATAAGAACCTTCGTGAACTCCTCTGCTGTTATGGGCTTTAAAAGAAATTCACTTACATGATACTTCAAGGCCTCTTGGGCATACTCAAAGTCGTCATATCCGGAGAGGAGCAATACCATCATGTCAGGGAACTCTTCATAGATGAGTTTGCTCAGTTCCAGACCATCTATCTTCGGCATCTTGATATCTGAGACCACAACATCGACAGGATGCTCTCTGAGATAATCAATTGTCTGCTGCCCGTTCTCAAACATCTTCACCAATTCGAACCCAAGATCATCCCACGAGATACATGATGATATCCCCTCTCTGATGATAGACTCATCATCTACAAATACTAATCGATACACAGTTTATTTCCTTATTACAGATATCAACAGAAGAAGCATTTAACGCACGTCTACTATAGTACCATACATAGTCGATGATTACCAAAACAATGAGAAAAATGGATCCTGAAGAAGAATGAAGAGATAAAACGAGCAAGTCCGAAGAGACATACGAACTTGCTCTAGTACATCTGTATTATCGTTTACCGTACAGCGGGCCGAGAGCATCACATGCTCGGTAATCACTCCCTTCTATATCCATTCCGCAGGTATCCCAGTAACTCGGCCTGAATAGCTCTTTACTGGATACATTGTGCATATTGACCGGGATTCTCAACATAGAGCAGAGGGTAATCAGATCGGCTCCAATATGACCGTAACTGATTGCACCATGATTTGCTCCCCAATGTGCCATCACTGCATATACATCCTTGAAAGGTCCATCTTGTCCATCTATGCGAGGGACAAACCAAGTTGTCGGCCATGTGGGGTTGGTTCTCTTATCCAAAATATCATGGACCTCATTCGGTATTTCGACTGTCCACCCCTCGGCTATCTGCATCACAGGTCCCAGCCCTTTGATCATATTGAGTCTGCACATGGTCATCGGCATCCCACCCCGTGAAAGAAAGTCGCTTGAGTACCCTCCGCCTCTAAAGTAGCCGCAATCGGCAGGGCAGAATTCTGTAGCATCCATCGTCTTCGCAACATCTTCAGCAGTGATCTCCCTGTAGGGTTTCATCACGGGGTTCCCATTCGCATCACACATCTGACCGGCCGCATCAAGCGTGGTAGAACCTGAATTGATCAAGTGGATGAATCCATTCTTTGCCAAGCCGGTCGGTGTCCATCCGGTGACACGTATGATCGATTCAGGACTCCAATAGGTTCGTACATCAGAGAATATCTGAGCAGTATTGGTCAGTAGATGCCCAAAAAGCATTGAAAGTCCATTTAGTGAGTCATTCTCAGTTGCAAACACAAACGGTTCTCGAATGCCGTTCCAATCGAAAGAGGTGTTGAGGAATGTCTCAAAGAAATCTCCATTGGGAAGATAGTCTGTCCATGCCCGCTGTCCCTGGAATCCACCAACGATGGCATTCCTTCCAAGAGCTTCTTCCCCCCAGCCGATATCTGCAAGTTTCGGGTTCCCGACCATGAGATCTCTTCCAATCATAAACATCTTGATCACATAGTCCCAGTCTGCATCAAGTTGTTCTCTTGTACGTCTCTTGTCATCTGTATTATACAGATCAGCCTGTTCAACACAGTTGTCCCTGACCCATGCTTTTGCCAATGCGAACTCTTTCTTGTCATAGATCTCGACTTCTATACGACGTGCGATCTCTGACATATCGACTACTTCGGTACGCATCCCAAGATAATCCTGTAGAAAATCCTGATCCACGATAGACCCGGCGATTCCCATAGCACATCCGCCGATAGACAGGTATGATTTCCCCTTCATATGAGCGACAGCCAACCCGGCCCGTGCAAATCTCAGGAGTTTTTCCTCTACGTCAGAGGTGATCTCTGTATCATCCGAGTCCTGTACATCACGTCCATAGATCCCGAAGGCAGGTAAGCCTTTCTGGTTATGGGCGGCTAAAACGGCTGCAAGATAGACAGCACCCGGCCGTTCGGTCCCATTGATCCCCCAAACAGCTTTGACGGTCATAGGGTCCATATCCATGGTCTCTGCCCCATAGCACCAGCATGGGGAGACTGTCAAGGTCACTGCAACCTGTTCCTTCTCAAACTTATCCTGACACATTGCTGCTTCAGCGACACCGCCGATACAGCTGTCAGCGATCACACACTCCACAGGATGTCCTGAAGGATGCTTCAGATTATCTGAAAAGAGCTTGGCCGCACTTTTCGCCATGTTCATCGTCTGTTCTTCCAACGACTCTCGTACCCCCAGCATTCTTCCATCTATGCAGGGGCGTATCCCGATCTTCGGTAGATCCCCCCGCAAACGGTATGTGGGTCCTACTGTCTTGATATTTTTAACATTAGCCACTAGTATCCTCCTATATCACATGCTATAATAATGTAAACGATTACATGTAATCGTTTACATTATTACACGAGTACATCTTGAACGCAAGAGTCTTACTTGTAATCTTTTTTTACGAAACAGTCATATTATGGAGAAGACCATGTTAAAAAGAATACCTTCTATACTGTCCCCTGAACTTTTGAAGATCTTGATGGAGATGGGACATGGAGATGAACTGGTCATCGGGGATGGGAACTTCCCGGCGGCAAACTATGCACAGCGTCTTATTCGCTTAGACGGTCATGGGGTTCCTGAGATCCTTGATGCGATTCTCACCCTACTCCCCCTGGACAGCTACAGTGACGATCAGGCATGGCTTATGGAAGTAGTTCATGGAGATACATGTGGACGCCCTGTGATCTGGGACAGCTATAATGAGATAGTCAAGAAATACGAAAAGGACTTCACTGAATTCGCGTTCGTTGAAAGATTTGCATTCTATGAGCGTGCCAAAAACGCCTATGCAGTAGTAGCTAGTGGAGAAAAGGCTATTTATGCTAATATTATCCTGAGAAAGGGGGTCGTGATCGAAGCATGAAGAAGCAGCGGGCTGTAACTATCAAAGATGTCGCAAAGAAAGCCGGGGTATCTACTGCAACGATATCACGAGTCATCAACGGTAACGAGAAAGTCTCTTCCAGAAATAGGGATCTTGTCCTTGCATGTATGAAAGAGACCGGTTATCGAGTAAATCCTATTGCACAGAGTCTGCGTTCTCAAAAAACACACACGATAGGGATCCTTGCACCTGAGTTCCAGAACGATTTTTTCATGGCAGTAGCGGAAGGTATTGAAGAGGTCTTACGGACAAAGGGATATACCACCTTCATCGTGAATTCACATGAGAATATTGGCGAAGAACAGGCTAGGATCCATCTACTTATCGAGAAACAGGTAGATGGAGCTATCATCATTCCGGCATCAAACAGAGGGGAACACTTCTCTGCACTGCGAAAGTATGGTATTCCCTGCGTGTTTGTTGACCGTCTGGTGGATGGATCAGCGGAAGATGCCGTACTGACTGATAACTATCAAGGGGCATATGAAGCGGTAGAGACCTGTATCAACGCAGGTGCTGAAACGGTCGCTTTTATTGGCGGAGACCCCACACTCACTCCGGCAAAAGAGCGCTATAACGGGTATAAAGCAGCGATGGACTTTTACGGCAAACAACTTGATGAGACCCTGATCCGTCAGGGAGATATGCATATAAAGAGCGGCTACAGGGCAATGCAGCAGATCGTAAGATGCCGACCTGATATTTCCTATGTTTTCATCATCAATCTCTTTATGCGTATCGGAGCAGAGCAATACCTCAGAGAACACAAAAGTAAACAAGATATCAAGATCGCAGCTTTTGATCTTTCTCCCATATCACCACTATTCACTCATGCGTTTGTCACCATCCAGCAGCCTCTGGAAAAAATAGGGACAACAGCAGCAGACCTGCTGCTCAAACGCATCAATCATCAAGATATCCCCTTTCCGCAAGTCTGTCGGCTAGTTCCTGAACTTGTCATTCATTGATTACCTATAATATCCATGCGAAAAAGATAGAAATCAGTAAAAATATCCCTAGAAAAAGCTCATTTATCACTTTTAGTCATTAATAGATAAGAAAAGATCTAATATCTGCAAGTATTAGATGACAGATAGGAAAATAGAAGACATAATAGATCATGGACAAAAAAATAATCAATATACTCCTACTACTGTTGATAACACTGTGTTTTCCCGTGACAGCTAGTGAGTCCACTCACATAAAAGTAGGATTCTATGAGAACAGTCCAAAGATATCTCAGGATGAGCAGGGGAATGTAGAGGGGTTCTGGGCTGATATAACTGAATATATTGCTGCTGAAGAGAATCTGGAAATCGAATGGGTTTTCGGGACTTGGGAGCAGTGCCTGCAGCGATTAGAAGATAATACTATAGATATGATGGTTGATGTCGCACAGTCACCAGAACGGGAAGAAAGGTTCTCCTTCAACAAGAAGACAGTCCTGTTAAGCTGGTCAAGAATATACACAAATACCGATCATACCATTGAGACGATCCTTGACCTTGAAGGAAAAACGATAGGAGGTCTGAAAGGAAGTATCAATCTTGATGGTCCTGAAGGACTGAAGGATATCATAGCTCAGTTTGACATACACTGCAGGGTTGTTGAATTTGAAAGCTATGGGGAGGAGTTCGATGCGCTGCATGATTACCAGGTCTTTGCAGCTGTTACCAACAAGGATTATGGTACTTTGATAGAGAGCAATGACTCCTTTGCAAGATCCCCCATCATATTCCAACCCATAAACTTGAATTATGCTTTCACAAAAGATTCTGCATTGACGATGAGCCTCATCGATCTCATTGATGAGCAGCTTATACGACTGAAAGCTGATAAAGGATCAATATACTACACTTCCATGAAGACCTATCTCAGTGGAGAAGAACCAATCATATTGATACCGCACTGGCTAAAAAAAGTCTTTGTTACCTCTGCTGTCCTATTCATCCTGCTCATATTATTCTTGTTTCTATTGCGTACGAAGTTGCGGGAAGAGAGTATACAGCTGCAGAAGAGTATAGCAAAAGAGGAGCATACTGAGAGAGAGTTCTTCAATATATTTAATTCAATCGGTGATGCGGTGATCGCCTCCGACTGCAATAGTGTCATCGTTCGGATCAACCCGGTTGCTGAACGGCTTACCGGCTGGATGCAGAAGGAAGCTGTAGGGAAACCTCTTTCGGAGGTATTCACCATTCACACCGCCGAATTTGACGGTATTGACGAAAAACTACTCACAGAGGTCCTGCAGCACGGTAAGCAAATCCGATTCCCAGAGGGAGTCACACTCATATCAAAACAAGGTACAGTGTATCAGACAGATAACTCGATTGCACCGATAGCTGATAAGAACGGTAATATCTCTGGTCTCGTAATAATCTTCAGAGATATTACGGAATACAAAAAAGTAAGTAATGCTTTATACTATAGCAAGACTCTGCTGCAGGCGATCAATACTGTTTTCAGGGATGTCTTTTCTTCCAGATCCACAGGTGATGTAGCAAAGATATGTTTGGATGTGGCACAAAAGCTGACTCACAGCCCGCTTGGATTCATCGGAAAGATCAACAAAGACAACAAGTTCGAGACGTATGCCGTCAGTGATCGACATCAGGTGAGACGGAAATCATCCAGGGAAAAGACAGAAAGATCAATCAGAGATATGCAGGTTCAGGATATTTGGGAAACAGTTCGTCGAACAGGACAATCTACAATCATAAATAACTCTACCTCACCTGCGGAATACACCAAGAGAACACAGAAGGAACACTCCGAAATATTTAGACTTCTTGCTGTACCATTAAGGTACGGCGAGGAGTTGTACGGGATGATCTCTCTTGCAAACAAGCAAGCATGTTATACAGAACAAGACCGTAAGAACATAGAGACCATATCTGCCACCTTTGTGGAAGTATTGGAATATATAAAAACAGAAGAACAAATGAGAGATAGTGAGGAGAAGTTCGCATCTTTCATGAAACTATTTCCGGGATCAGCCTATATCAAGCACAGCAATCATAAGTTTCTTTATACAAATGCATACATGAAGGAATACATGGAGTCAGAATCCTGGATCGGGAGATCCCCAGAGGAGATATACCCTTCAAATCCAGATTATGTCAAACAGATGATAGAATCTGATAATAAAGCATTATCAGAAGGAATAAACATATCTGAAGAAGTTTTCCCTGACAAAACAAACACGTTACGGACGTATATCACCTACAAATTCCCCATAGTACTCTCTTCCAAAACAGAACCGCTGCTGGGAGGGTTCTCTTTAGATATCACAAATAAAAAGCAAATTCAGAAAGAATTGGCGCAAATGCAGAAGATCCAAGACCTCGGTGTTTTTGCCGGTGGTCTTGCTCATGACTTCAACAACATCTTGACAGGTGTTTATGGGAATATATCGCTCTCGATGGAACAACTATCCGACGGCAGTGAAGCCTTGCATTTTCTAAAGAATGCAGAATTGTCATTGAATAGAGCAAAAAAGCTCACGAACCAATTGCTCATATTCACAAAAAAAGGACTCCCAACACAAGAAGAACACATAAATATAGCTGTACTCATTGAAGAGATTCTGCGTTTTGATCTATCGGGAAGCAATGTGCAGTTAGAGATAACAAAAGCAGAACAGTTGTGGCCGGCTGATGTAGACAAAGGACAAATACAACAAGTCATATCGAATCTCACCATAAATGCCATTCAGGCTATGCCTGATGGTGGGACACTGTTCGTTTCACTTGATAATACCTCTATTGCTGAGAATCCACAGACTAGGATGATACCTGGGAAATACATACAGATTATTTTCAGGGACACGGGAATAGGAATTGATAGAAAGAATCTTGAACAGATATATCATCCGTATTTTACCACAAAACCGACCGGAAACGGGTTAGGATTGTCTATAGTACTTAGAATCATAGAAAATCATAAGGGTTATATTACTGTCAGCTCAGAACTCGGGAGAGGGACAACTTTTACTATATATTTACCTGCTTCGAAAAAGAGACGAACTCACAAGACTGCTGCGATAACCAAGACCCCGTTACCAATCAAAGAGCATACAAAAGTCCTACTGATGGACGATGACAGGATCATACGAACACTTGCCGAAACAATGCTGCAGAAAATGGGATTGTCAGTCGTGACAACCATCAATGGAGATGAGACTGTTACACGCTATACACAAGCGTCGGCCCAACATGAACCATTTGACGTCGTCATTCTGGATCTTACCATCCCGGGAGGCAAAGGCGGGGAAGCGACGATAAAAGAGCTCTTAGCACTTGATCCAACGGTAAAAGCTATTGTTTCCAGTGGTTATTCCAATGATGTAGTGACAGCAAACTATAAGAAATATGGGTTCAAAGGTGTTATAACAAAACCGTACACCATGAAAGATGTTCAAAGAGTATTATCCAAAGTACTAAATATCTCGTAACAATGAGCTTATTGCATATTAGCTATGCTGTAGTATCATTCGCACAAGTTCATTACGGCTGGAACATCCTGTTTTGCTGTATATGTGATTAAAATGTACTTTGACCGTACCTGTAGAGATGAAACAGACATGGGCTATCTCATCATTACTTAGACCATGGGAAACAAGCTGAATAATCTCTAACTCTCGTTCAGTCAGACCATATTGCTTAACTGGATTGGTAGGTAACAGATCTGTTGTCTCTATTTCATGTATCAAACTACTACGCATCAGTTCATCGGCTCGTGAGAAAGAATAAAGAGAAAACGCTTGTGCCTATAGAAGTTCGCAATTCCGTTTAGTTTTTGTAGAGTAGAAGTAGACACTTACAGCTTTAGTAGACTGTTTGTTTTCCCTGTTACTTCCCGTTTCCTCTGGAAGTGTCACAATATCGTCATCATGACTACAAGTGTCTACAACCCTCCCAGAACCGTGCGCAACTTCCCGTGACTGTTTCCCGCTTACCAGAACCTCTAGTGTTCCCCGTGCTAGTCACAAGAAATACGCTTGATGCCCAGACCCCTTCGCTCCACCGACTTTCACCGGTTTCATCACTACTATGAG
>CAYYPJ010000078.1:0-10638 GCA_964473495.1 uncultured Spirochaetales bacterium | reverse complement strand
GCTCCTGTTGAAGAAGCAGCTCCTGTTGAAGAAGCAGCTCCTGTTGAAGAAGCAGTGGCTGCAGAAGTTGAGAAAAAAGAGACTCCTGCTGACGAATAAGACAGTATTTATGACGATGTTATAAGAAGGAATGATATGTCCACTGCTGACGTGTTTGGCAAAATACCGCCACACAATAAAGAAGCTGAGAGAGCTGTGCTGGGGGCTACCCTGATTGATCAAGATGCAGCCCCAACAGCTTTGGATTATTTACGAGCTGGTGATTTTTACATCAAGGCTCATATTAGTATCTTCAAGGCAGTGGAGTACCTATCAAATAGTGGTGAAGTAATAGATCTTATTACTATGACCGATGAGTTGAAGCGTAACAACCTGCTTGATTCTTGCGGTGGTGTTTCCTATATAGCTTCCCTGACATCTGACGTACCTACAACGGCAAATATTGAGTTCTATGCGAAAATAGTACGTGGATTAAGTGTGAGGAGAAAACTTCTAAGGATATCCAATGAATTGATCGCAAAAGCCTATGATGAATCTGAAGATACCCAGGAACTACTCGCTGATGCAGAAAAGAAGATCTATGATATCTCTGATGACAGTAGTATAACCGGGAATTATCTTGCAGCCAGTCAGATCGTAAACGATACTGTCAACGTAATAGAGCAGTTATACCATTCCGGAGGGGCTTATTCCGGGGTACCCAGTGGATTTCATGAACTTGATAACTACACTAGTGGATTTCAGAATTCAGAGTTTATAATCATAGGAGCTCGTCCTTCGGTCGGGAAAACAGCACTGGCGCTTACCATGGCTGCGAATATTGCAGTGGATAAGAAGATACCTGTGGGATTCTTTACCCTTGAGATGTCTGGTAAATCACTTATGCAGCGTTTATTCTCTGCAGAGGCAAAGATAAATTCAAAGAATCTGCGAAGTGGGATGCTAAATCACTCAGACTTCAGTAAACTCACTGAAGCTGCAGGAAAACTTTATGAGGCACCATTGTATATTGACGACACCCCAAACATAAAGTTACTTGACCTCCGTTCTAAAGCACGAAGAATGAAGAAAAATGAGGATATCAAAATAATCTTTATCGATTATATTGGATTGATACAGTCTGAACATGCTGGATCAATTCCTAGACATGAACAAGTTGCCGAGATATCACGATCGCTTAAAGCCCTTGCACGAGAGTTGGATATACCTATCGTGTGCCTATCTCAAGTAGGTAGGCAATCAGAGGGGAAAGAACCAAACTTAGCTGACCTTCGTGAATCTGGATCAATAGAGCAGGATGCTGATGTCGTCATATTCATACATAAGAAACGTGATACAGATAAAGACGGCAGCCGCGACAACAAGGCAATAATTGATACCAACATCATAATTGCTAAACAGAGAAATGGTCCAATCGGTACGATCAGGCTGGGGTTTATTCCGAGATATACTAAGTTTGAATCATTAACTCGGCAACAGCAATAATAACGATGAGATCATTTCGTAAAGTAAGTGATATCGTTTGTGAGAGTGAAAATCATAATAATGAAGAGAATCCCAAATCCAATAAGTTGTAGGCGATAGTAGTTCTTGGGTGAGATATCATGATGCATGACAACTTCAGCAAGTGATACAATGATCTGTCCACCATCTAGTGCAGGGATCGGCAGAAGATTGGTAAAACCCAGGGCTATACTAATATAAGCGAGCAGCTGGAAGATTGAAGTGATTCCTGATAAGAATCCAATAGAGAAGCTTTTTGTTGCAACATCACCTACAAGATATGTGATCTTTATCGGGCCAGACATGGATTTACTTAAGTTCAACCCCTTGGAGATGAGCGATATACTGTGGAATACAAGGCCAAAAGTCTTGAATGTCTCTTTTATACCTTTAGCGATTGCTTGAGTACCTGAGTATTTTGGCGTATGCACTGTTAATGCAGAGAACTTAGCATTGAAAACTGGTTTCCCGCTTGCTGAGAACTCCATAGGGATCTTCAAGGTCAATGGAGAACCGTTTCGTTCAATCTGAAGAGTGAAACTCACTGCATTGATATGTTCATAGAGATATGTATAAAGATCAAGGACATGATCTATTGTATGATCATCTATAGAAGTTATTATATCTCCACTCATAAGACCTGTAGTCAGTAATAGTGAATCTTGGGGAATAGATTCTATGATTGGATCGATCCAAGCCGTGATACCTATTAATCCTGAACCAGTATCCTTATTAAGCTCCGGCGTTATGGTACTTTCAATACGTTTCCCATCATGTATGTATGTGATAGGAATAGAGATGTTAGATTTGTCTATGAGGATATCTTGTAGATCATAAAAGTATGCAACAGGTTTACCGTCTAAAGCTATGATTTTGTCTCCAGTAGTGAGTCCTGCACGTTCAGCTGGGCTATCAGAACCAGAAGAGCCATAAATCGCAGCATACTCATTACCGATGATGATCCGATTAGAGAACGTCTGATAGTCATATCCAATCGACCAGACTAAAGTGAAAAGCAGTATTGCGAACAGTATATTAGATAGTGGGCCGGCAAAATACGTAAGTATACGACGAAATGGTGAGACGGAGAAAAGAGATCCTTCTGCATATGGGAATCGTGCTAAATGGTTTTCAATAGCTTTCCTGAACTCGACTTCGCCTTTCATGCGACAGTATCCGCCGATAGGGAACACATTTATCCGGTACTCGGTAGATCCGTAGGTAAAACCAAAGATTTTTGGTCCCCAGCCTAATGCGAAACTCTCAACTTCGATGTGAACGAGTTTTGCTACGATAAAGTGGCCAAGCTCGTGGACAAAGACGATGACACCAAGTCCTATAAGACCAAGTAGAATCGTTAATACCATTTGTTATCAATAGCCTCCATTGTCTTTACCCGAGATCTAATATCAATATCGAGTACATCCTCAAACGATTGAGGTACAGAACTCCAATCATTCTGCAGTATATTGTTAACAATACGAGGGATATCCATAAAGCCGATCTGTCTTTTTATGAAGGATCCAACTGCGACTTCATTAGCAGCATTATAAACAATTGAATATGAACCGCCATGTTTGAGTGCATCATATGCATATTGCAGCATAGGGAATCGACCTGTATCAGGTTTATAGAATTCTAATACTTTATTTGTAAGATCAAGTTGGGTAAAAGGCTTTTTCCCGATCTCTGGATGGAGTAGGGCATTCATTATCGGGACTTTCATATCAGGTTCACTGATTTGTGCATAGAGAGAACCATCAGTAGTTTTGATTAATGAGTGCATATAACTCTGCGGGTGAATAAGTACCTCTACATCTTCATAGGTAACATCAAATAAACTTGTTGTCTCTATAACCTCAAGCCCCTTATTGGCAAGAGTGGCTGAATCGATGGATATCTTGTTTCCCATGTTCCATGTAGGGTGTTTGACTGCATCTTCTGGAGTGGCATTCACTAAAACTTTGTAATCAGAGGTACGAAATGGTCCTCCCGAAGATGTAAGGATGATCTTGCTCAATTGTTCAACAGGACGATACCGTAATAACTGAAAGATTGCTGCATGTTCAGAATCGACGGGTAATATTTTCTTGCCGCACTCTTTTGCAAGATTCATGACGAGAGAACCTGCAATGACGGCTGTCTCCTTATTAGCGAGGGCTAAATCCTTGCCAGTTTTAAGAGTATGCACAGAGGGTAATAACCCTGATGCACCTGAGATGCCATTCACTACGATGTCAGCATCAACATCCTGAAGTAACTCTATAATACCTGAATCTCCAAAATATTTGATGGAATCGTCTTTGTATGAACTGAAGCCGGAGATTGCAAGATTGTCGACAGAGAATTCAGAAGCTAATTTAAGAAATTCTTCAACTTTCGTATGAGCGCTCATACCGACTATGGAGAATGCATCTTTTTGTGAACGTATAAATTCAATGGTATTATAACCAATGGAGCCTGTCGCCCCGAGGATGATAATGCGTTTCTTCATGATGTTACACCTTTAAGATATATAAAACGAAATAGTAGAAAAACGGAGCAGAGAAGACGATGGAGTCTATTGTATCTAAGATACCACCCCGCCCCGGAACAATTATGCCGGAGTCCTTTTTTTGGGATGATCGTTTCAAAGCTGATTCGACCAGGTCACCAGCATTTGCGAATAGCGATATGCCTGCCGATAGTAAGACATAGAGCAGCAAAGAACCATATTCATGCAGTGGAGTGACCACCGTGTAGTATATGATTCCGTTAAGAATAGTCACCGAAAATCCTCCAATAAAACCCACAAGGCTCTTATTTGGACTCACAGGCATGATCCCACGTGAATTTTTTCCAAAAGAGATCCCGAACACATAGGCAAACACATCATTTGAAAAGATCATGAGAAACCAGAAAATGATAAAAAGAGGTGCATGATCTAGTGCCGTCATATAGAAAACATACAGCAGTAACCCAGAAGGATAGACAAGATGGGTAATGGAGTATGCCATTCTTGTAGTACTTCCCTGGAAATTGTCTATTTTCCCATGAATCGTCTCATAAAAGAGCAGCCCAAGAATCACTGCAATATATACGATATTGATAAAATGGTATCCAGGTAGCATATATAGTTGTATATATGCTGTTATGGGAAGCAATCCTGCAAAAACCGGATGTACTAGTGATCTCTGATTATCAGAGTGATGGAGCATCTTATCCATCTCAAAGGAACCTAATATGCTGAATCCCATGATGATGATAGTAAAAATAGCATAGTTCCCTTGTGGAAAGAAATATATACTAGAGAAGAAAACAGGAATACCAATGACTGTAAGCAGAATTCGCTTTGTGAGGGTTTTCAAGTTCTTACTCCTCCATACTTTCGTGTGCGTTTATCAAATGCTTCCAACGCAGCATCAATTTGTTCATCTTTCCAATCCGGCCACAGCGTATCAGAAAAGAAGAGTTCTGCATATGCTGATTCCCAGACAAGAAAATTGCTCAATCTTTTTTCACCAGCTGATCGAATAACAAGATCAGGGTCAGGGATATCCGGCTGGTCGAGATAAGATGCAATATCATCGGCGTTTACTGGTGTGCATATACTCTTCCGAGACTCTATCATACTGTTCACTGCCCGTACGAGTTCATCTCTACCACCATAGTTTATTGCAAGATTTACGGTGGTTCCGGAATGTTCTCTCGTATGTTCTGCAGTTTCGATCAATGATTTCTGTACTTCTTGGGGAAGTTTAGTGATATCCCCCGAAAAGATGACTTGAATGTTGTGTCTATCATAAAATGTATATTCTTTTTTTAGATGAGCGCTAATGAGACTCATAAGAAAATTAATTTCTTTAAGTGGGCGTTTCCAATTCTCCGTTGAGAATACATAGAGGGTCACATAAGGGATATGAAGTTCTGCAATATAAGCTATGACACGCTTAGCAGCTTTTAATCCCTCTGAATGACCAAAAGAACGAGGTCTGTTTCGTTCTTTTGCCCATCGACCATTACCGTCCATAATGATCGCTATATGTTTTGGCAATGCATGCTCCATCGATTTAGGCACCTTAGGAGTTGATTAAACTTCCATAATATCTTGTTCTTTGAGTTCTAATATTTCATTGATCTTTTTGACAAAGGAATCTGTTATCTTCTGTATGTTATTTTCACCAAGTTTCAATTCATCTTCACTGATCTCTTTGTTCTTTTCTAGCTGTCTGATCGAATCAATCGCATCACGGCGTATGTTTCTTATAGAAACGCGACTATTCTCAGCAATATTCTTTGCCACCTTTACTAAGTCCTTACGACGTTCTTCAGTTAATGGCGGGATGCTTAAACGAATAACTTTACCGTCATTACTTGGATTCAGTGATAACTCAGAAGTCATGATGGCCTTTTCGATGACCCCAATCAAGTTTTTATCCCATGGTTGAATAACAACTAATCGAGCTTCTGGTGTGGAAATATTTGCTACCTGAGTAAGGGGAGTCTGTTGTCCATAATAATCTACTCTGATCTTATTAAAAAGTGCTGCAGATGCTCTTCCTGTTCGGAGAGTGTCAAACTCTTGTTCAAGACTTATAATACTTTTCTTCATTCTTGCTTCTGTGTGATCAAGTACGTCCTTCATGATATACTCCTCTTAGTCTTAAGGTATGATTGACAAAAAACAAAACTACCCCATACATCATAGCACAGGATAGGGTTGTTATCAAAAAATGTTATTATTCGCCGACTTTATAGTACGTGTAATCAACAATTTTACAGGAAGTACCAAGCTCTTTTGATACATTCTTCATTGCCTGATCGACACTGATTTTGTCATCCTTGACAAATTTCTGCTGCTGAAAGCATATCTCAGTAAAATGTTTGTTTATTTTACCTTTAACTATGTTATCAATAATATTGGCAGGTTTATCAAGTAATTCGACCTGTTTGGTAAAGATCTCAGTTTGTTCCTTGATATACTCAGTATCCACAGAAGTCTTATCCAGGTAAAGTGGATTAAATGCAGCAATGTGTAATGCACAATCGAAAGCAAAGTGGTGAAGAACCGGAGTGATCTTCGATGGGTCTTCAGCTTCTAGAGCTACGATAACCCCGATCGATCCCTCACCATGGATGTACTCGGAAGCAATTTGGTTAGCAGAAAGATCGATAATATTGAACCTCTTAAGACTCATATTCTCCTTGATCGTTGAGATCAGGTCTTTGACCATATCTTCAAGTTCATCATTAATCTCTGTATATCCTTTCTCAAGAATAACATCAATTAATTTCTCTCCCAATACAATAAAATCTTTATTTCGGGCAACAAAATCAGTCTCACAAGTAAGTTCAAGAATGACAGCCTTTGTATCAGTGATCCTTGTGAAGATCCGGCCTTGATTTGTAGCTCGACCACTCCTCTTCGCAACAGCAGCTAGACCAAGTTCTTTTAAGCGCTTTACCGCTTTCTTGAAATCCCCGTCTGTTTCTTGGAGTGCTTTTTTGCAATCAAGCATACCTGCACCAGTCATCTTGCGTAGTTCCTTAACATCTGCAGCTTTTATACTCACGTTTGTACTCCTTAATAATCATTTTATCTGTTGTGCTATAGCTACTTTACTCAGCATCCTTAGCAGGTGCTACCTCAGCTTCCGGTTTAACAGCATCCTTAGCAGGTGCTGCCTCAGCTTCCTTGGCAGGTGCTGCCTCAGCTTCCTTGGCAGGTGCTGCCTTAGCTTTCTTAGCAGGTGCTGTCTTAGCTTCCGGTTTAGCAGTCTCCTTAGCAGGTGCTGTCTCTTTATTTTCTTCAGCTTCGATCATATCAAGGCCAATCTCATTGTTTGCCTCTATGACAGCGTTTGCTACGATCTCAGCAAAGAGTGCAATAGCTCTAATAGCATCGTCATTCCCTGGGATAGGGTAAGTGATATCTGTTGGATCACAGTTTGTATCTACAACGGCAAAGACAGGGATACCTAATCTTTTTGCCTCAGCAACAGCAATTTGTTCTTTAATTGTATCAATGATAAAAATAGCACCAGGAATATTTTTCATTTCCTTGATACCACAGAGGTTTCTATCAAGTTTCGTCTTTTCTCGGTTTAGTTTTGCTACTTCACGTTTGGTCAAGCTTTGAAAAGTACCATCAATTTCCATTTTTTCAATTTTTTTCAGTCGATGAACAGATTTTTTGATTGTTGAGAAGTTTGTAAGCATACCACCAAGCCAACGGTTGTTGACATACGGCATACCGCTTCTTTTTGCCTGTATCGCAATAGATTGTTGAGCTTGTTTCTTTGTTCCGACAAATAAGATTGGTTTGCCGTCCTTAACAATATTCATAATAGCATCATAGGCTTCGTTGACGCAAACTGCAGTTTTCTGTAAGTCAATGATGTGAATCCCGTTTCTTTCTGAAAAGATGTATTTCTGCATCTTTGGATTCCATCGTTTGGTCTGGTGACCAAAATGTACGCCCGATTCTAATAGTCTCTTCATGGAAACAATTGCCATGATCATCCTCCTGCACATGACACAATACTGTGTCTACCTTCACTTTTTCTCACCATTGGTGGATATTCAGATTGACTTGACAAGTCAGTAACTCTGTCCTCGTAATATGCCAAATATCTGTAGCAAAGGCAACCCCACTACAGTGAAATAGTCACCATCTATGGTATTAATCAATCGTATACCTTGATGTTGGATACGATAGCAGCCTGCGGCTCCCTTCCATTCGCCAATACTGAGGTAATCATCAATCTCCCGTTTGGAAAGATCATGAAAAGTAATAACTGCAGAGTTACTAAGAGATACTCTCTTCTTGGTGTCGGGAAGATAGATAGTTGCTCCGGAATAGACTATGTGGGTATTCCCCGAAAAGGAGTACAGCATATTGCCGGCTTCTGTACGTGTTGATGCCTTTCCTATAAAACGACCATCAAAATAGATAAGTGTGTCAACGGTGATCACAGGATATTCTGGTTGCGGTATATCTTGAAGTAAACTATCCATCTTTTGGTCTGCGATATCTTCTGCACACCTCACGGGATCCTGAAATCGTATCTTCTCATCTGTATGAGTCGGATGGATGATAATATGATATCCTGCTGCATGCAGTAATGAGGAACGTGCAGATGACTTCGACGCTAGTATGATGGTTCTATCCTTCATAGCTCTTCTCCAAGATCTCTGCCTCATGGGTTATTTTATCCCATGCATGTGTTTTCTGTGAGATCATCTCTTTATACGTGTCAATCTGATTCTTGACTATAAGGGCCTTTTCTCCATCTGAATAGACTTCCGGGAAGTTCATCTGATTGTGCAGGTCAGATACCTCTTGTTCTAATCGTTCAAGTTCTTCCATGATATTTGCTTCTTCACGTCTAAGGGTCTGTAATCTGTTGCGTAGTTTGTTCCTCTTCTGCCGATCAACAGCTTTTCGATGGAATACAACTTCCTGAACAGTCTTCTCGGAATTGGCATTATCCTGATCGATGTGCTGTTTCTGATCCAATTTCCAACTGAAATAGTCATAGTCACCGACAAAGAGTTCTACGGCATCTTCAGAAAGATACAGGATCTTTGTGGCTAACTGTTTGATGAAATCAATATCATGTGAAACAAATATGAGTGTACCCTTGAAGGTCCTCAGTGCCCGTAGGAACATATCCTTTGATGCGATATCCAAGTGATTGGTTGGCTCATCAAGAATAAGAACGTTTACTGGATAAAGAAGAAGCTTCACTAGTGACAGACGGCTCCTTTCTCCACCGCTCAATACTGAAACAGATTTATAGATATCATCTCCCTGAAAGAGAAATGCTCCTAGAAGACTTCTTAACATGGGTATGCTTGAGGTAGGAGCATCTGCCTCAATTTCTTCCAGTACCGATCTTTTCGGATCAAGGGTGTCCATGGTATCCTGTGCAAAATACCCGATCTTGACTCCCGCACCAAAGGTCAGTTCTCCCTTGTAGACAGGATCAATACCAGCGAGTATCTTAAGCAGGGTAGTCTTTCACATACCATTTTTACCTGTGACAGCTAATCGGTCACCATGCTCAACGAGGAGATCAAGGTTTGAGATCACTACATGTTCTCCATATGCTTTGGTAACCTGATGCAGTTTGCATATATTCTTACCTGAATGCGGGACATCAGGGAATTTGAATGCTATATGCTTAGATTGTGAAGATATCTCTATACGCTCAATCTTCTCTAACTGTTTGATCCTACTCTGAACTTGCTTAGCTTTAGAAGCCTTGAAGCGAAAGCGGTCAATGAACTCTTCAATGTGTTTTATCTCTGACTGTTGCTGAAGAAATGCTTTCTCCAAGAGGATCGCCTCTTCCTCTTTCATTCTTTCATAGGTGGTGAATGAACCCTGGTATCGTTTCAATTCACCACGAAAGAGTTCGAGCACTTCAGTGGTTGTTTCATCAAGGAAGTATCGGTCGTGTGAGACAAGAATATAACCGCCGCAATAGTGTGAAAGATAGTTCTTCAGCCAAAAACGTGCTTCGACGTCAAGATAGTTGGTCGGCTCATCGAGTAACAGGATGTCGGGTTGTTCCAACAGTATCTTCCCTAGTGCAATACGCATTTGCCAGCCGCCGGAGAATTCTCCACATGGTCTGTGAATATCTTCTGCAGCGAATCCTAACCCTCTTATGACTTGTAGGATTCTTGTTTCTCTATGATAGAAATCACTGTGAAGTATATACTCCTGGAGGGAGTGGAATTCTTCAATCAGTGAATTAGTCTTGGTGGAATTTTCCTTGCATGCTGCTAAGCGCTCACCCACACGGTCTTTCTTCTGCAGTATGACATGGTAATGCTCAAAAGCTGACTCCATCTCTGCATAGAGACTCCTATCCTTGAAGGTGATGCCTTCCTGAGGAAGATATGATATTTGCATCCCTTTAGTGGCATTGATAAGCCCGGAATCAACATCGATAGAACCAGTGATGATCTTTAAGAGGGTAGACTTGCCGGAACCGTTCACCCCTGCAAGTGCAGCCTTTGTTGAAGTATCAACAGTACATGAGATATGCGATAGAATGTCTCTGTCACCAAAGGCAATGGATATATCCTGTAATTGTAATGTTCCCATAGTGTCCTATTTTTGAGAATATCAATACTATATACTAT
>CAYYPJ010000077.1:0-10664 GCA_964473495.1 uncultured Spirochaetales bacterium | reverse complement strand
CAATATACACAATATATGTTTTGGAGGTAAGTATGGATCTATTGACTATTGAGAATCTTCATAAACGATATCCAGCCTTTGAGCTGAAAGATGTCACATTCTCCCTGCCAAAGGGATATATCATGGGATTTATCGGTATAAACGGTGCCGGGAAGACCACTACCATGAAATCCATGCTTAATATGGTGCATGCGGATAGCGGCAGCGTTCACATCCTCGGTAAGGAGTTCATTTCACATGAGATCGAGCTCAAGAAAGAAATAGGTATCATGTTCGGTGATATGGACTACTATCCTAAAAGACAGGTAAAGACTGTTACCCAGGTAGTAAAACGTTTCTACGACAACTGGGATGATTCACTGTATGCCAGCTATTGCAGGCAGTTCAACATCGACCAGGAGAAAGAACTCAGTGAACTTTCTGCAGGCATGAGAACCAAATATTCTCTGGCACTTGCCCTCTCCCATCATGCCCGTCTTTTCATCCTCGATGAGCCTACCAGCGGGCTTGATCCTGCAGCCAGGGATAGTCTGCTCGAGATATTCCAGGAACTGGTAGAAGACGGGCAGAAGAGTGTGCTGTTCTCCACCCATATCACCAGCGACCTTGAGAAGTGTGCCGATTATATCACATACATTCATGATGGACGGATCATCGCATGCGATACAAAGGATGCTTTCATCAGCGCCTATACAATGGTCAAGGGGACTACTGAGCAACTCGATGATTCGCTCAAGGATCAGATGATTGCCTATAAGCAGCATAAGTTCGGGTTTTCAGGGCTTATGAGATACGGGGACCATCAAGAGCTACTTGACAGTTCTCTCACCTTTGAGATCCCTACTTTAGATGACATCATGATCTACTACGCGAAGAAGGAGTATTCCTATGTATAACCTCATGTACAAAGAGTTCAAGCTCTCAATTCATCCATTATTTCTGCTGTACCCAGTACTATTCGGTGCATTGATGCTCATCCCCCAGTGGATATTCTCTCTGGTCCCGCTCTACTTCTGTTTTGTGACGGCACCGAATCTGTTTGCAGCATTCAAAGCAAATAATGATCTGAATTTTACCGCTCTGCTCCCGATCAGCAAACGTGATATGGTCAAAGCCAAGATCGGGTCTATAGTTATCATTGAGCTGCTCCACTTTGTCTTTGCATTATTATTCGCCCTGTTGAATAGAAGACTCTACCATATGGAGAACTTTGCTTTTGACCTGAATGGAGCTTTCTTTGGTTTTGTCCTGATACTGTTCGGTCTCTATAACATCATCCTGTTTCCCATGTACTATAAGACAGGATACAAATATGGAGCACCGGTGATTGCTGCGACCGTAGCTGCAGTACTGTTCGCAGTACTGATGGAGATGCTGATCATCATCAACAGCGGATTCCAGACACTCATGGAGAACCCCGGATCGATACAGGTACTGATGCCCATTATCGGGATCCTGCTATTCGCAGCTTCAGTATATGGTTCCTACCAGTTATCAGCACAGCTATTCGAGAATGTAGATATATGATCCAGATAGTGCTGTCTAACACATCAGGTGTACCAATATACCAGCAGCTCTTTGACCAGGTCAGTGCCCAGATCATCAAGGGGGAACTGGAGAGCGGCAGCGCCCTTCCTCCTATCAGGACTACTGCCAAAGAGCTTCGAGTAAGTATCATCACGATCAAGAAGGCATGGGAGATGCTCGAACGGGATGGGTTCATCTGTACGGTGGTCGGCAGGGGCAGCTTTATCGCACCTCTCTCGTTAACAGAGCTGACCGATAAACGTGATGATCTGGTACGGGAGAAGATGGTTAAAGATATCGAGTACTATAAGAGACTGGGACTGACACTTGAAGAGTTGACTGAAGCAATAACACGAATGTATTGAGTAGATCTTCATTGAGGAAGATCATACCTCAGGTCTGACTGGATTTGACTGATATATATTGTTATTATACTCCCTTTGCATTGGTTATTGCTCATACCAGCAATCTGGTCAGCCAGAATAATTCATATCTGATCGATCTCTATGAATTTGAAGATGAATGTGAAGACCTGTTCTCATTCTTACAATTCAAAGGACTTCATTGGGCTTATGGGAAAACACTAGAAGATCTCAAGAATGATGTGGGATTGATCCAATCTATGCTAGATGAGCTTACATCTGATATTAATGAGAAACTTTTCTTCCCTTCCAAGATCATCAACGAGCTTGAGATCCTCAATACTGTTCCGGGCTGATATCAAGGTCGAACTGCTGTCTGTTATCGCCAAAGTTGATAAACCAGAATACTATCCAGTATTGGAGGGACTCTCATTCTCTTCTGATCTTCAGAGACTGAATTCATTCTGGATCGAATCATCTTTCAATGATCCCGGAGTCGATAAAGAGGGGAAACTGATAATCAGAAGATTTCTTTCAGACGTCGATAATATCATCAATACTCATTCAAAAGCCGTGTATGAGCATACAACCCTTCTGATCAATAAGATCAATGCCTATAAACTCGATATAGAAGGATATTATATCTGTATTCACATCTTCTTCAGTCTGGCTTTGATTACAGCCCTGGTACTAGTCGCTTTCAGATTCGCATCTAAGATCTCAACACCGATCATGAATGCTCTGTTTTCGAAGTGTATGGATCTACTCCACGTCCAAGAACGGTAATGGCGATTTTTCAAACGCATTCTTGCAGGTAGGACACCCGCCAATACTATCCATAGCTGTCAACAGATTGTCCTTGATATTCAGCCTGTTGTCGTATAGAAGAACTTGAAAAGACTCGCCATCTATATTGTGCCTTAGCTGCTCGAAGAACTGAGGAATCTCATTAGATCCCTGTCATCTGCCCAGGAAGGCAGTCCTCTGTTTGGTAGCATCTCCTCATAAGCTGCTTTTGCTAGCTATTGTCGTAACCGATTTGTCAGTACCATACAGAAGAAGACTGCACAGGCAATCATCAACTGCAGGGATGCTGTTTGAGAGGACTGCCTGCAGTAGTGCGGGTATGAACGAAATGCCTATACTCCTGCAGAAACCGTCATTGTCCTAAATGTCAGACAATCAAAAAAGAACAATGGCTTGAAGCCCGATGTGCCGACATCCTGGATGTCCCTCACTTTCATCTGGTCTTTACGCTCCCTGCGGAATTGAATACACTGTTGCTCCTTTCTTGTTCGCATTCTGTCTCTATCACCAGACAGAGATAGGATACGTACATCTTTCAACAATCAATATAAGGAACTCACATGCGTGTAGTAGAGTGTGTTCGGTTTGATACTCACCTTGCTATGTGTATACTATGAGGAGTCAGTAGATATAGGTGCAGCCTATCATGACTGCAAGACTTGAAGTCTCAGGCATATTGCTGTTCCATGAGAAGATATCAGTACTATCACCGACGTTCCCGGTCACATACCCGATAAGTGAGAAACTCTGGAAAATATTCCAACTCACCCCTGCAGTGATCTTTGCCGAGAGGTCGATTGGTGAGATGATCGATCGTGTCAATAGATGTATCGTATCAGATGGGGCATAGGTGATCTCAGGATATAGCAGTATCCCGTAAGTGGAAGAGGCGTCAGAATCAACTTCCTCCCATGAACCAAAGGGTCTGATCAATCCTTCGAACCGCAGAGTCATGGATCTGATTCGGTCAATCCTATAGAGATAGAAGAGCCCGCAGCTGATGTTCCATGATTCTTCTGCCCCCTCTGCTAAGGCATCACTGTCCCATACAGCTGGAAGAGATAGCGAACTTGCCGCATACCAATCAGCCCCGAAGTTCCCTTGAAAGCCGAGATAGGCAGAATGGGTGGTCTCACTGCCTTTGTAGATATATCCTGATTCCATCTTGATCATATTAAGGGTCGTATAGATACGAGTACCAATAGTACTTTCTAATAAGAATATATTGCTTAAAGGGGGAGGAAGCACAAGTGCTTCTATGAATGAGAAGCGTCCAAATGGAATATTCACACTTGTAAGCCAATAGGTCTGATCCCGTATCTCTGATGCAGTAAGGTCTATCGATGTGCCTGTGCTCCCAAAGACGATATCACCGGAGTTGAAGACGAATCCGTCTCCCCAACTTACCCGGGTCTTCCCGGATGTGAATCTGAATCCGGGGAATCGAACTTTTATGTAGGCTTTATCGAGGGATATGCGTAAAAGAGCAGATGTTTCACTCACTGGTATAGCGGGGAATGCAATATTCAAACTGACTTCACTCTTCACATTCCTATTGCCGGTTGACTTATATGCTGGCTTAGCGAGACCTCCGACTGTGTAGCCCCAGCAGGTCTCACTCTCTGTATTAATAGTGACCGTATTGAACAGTGAGTAATCCATCGAGAGGAGCCCCTCTGCAGAAAGCGGTGCCATGATCATGCTTATAATGAATCCTGCCAGCAGCATGCATCTATAGGTGTTGGCCTTCATCACCAAGAGAGTTCCTCCAATGAGAAGATACGTTCATCAAGCGGTATGTTCACTTTCAGATCGCTGATAATTATGAGAGTCTCTGAGTCACTCTTCATCATGTCAGAGATACGAGTTTTGGTTGCAACAGGTATTCCATCAAAGACCCCTGTCTCAAGGGTCTCCATCTCTTTAAGCAGTCGTCCGGACTTGGTTGAGTATTCGCCCCGCATAACAAGGAAGTTCTCCTTGTCGATCCATACAGTCTCTTTGGGGTAGGGGACTGACCGTGTTAATGCAGAGAGGTGTAGGACATAGCAGGGACGACCATCAATGGTTTCGTCTTTTGCCAGAGTGACATCATAGTCTGATAATCTGTCTTTTCCTCCTGTCATGTCTTCATAGGAGACATCGGATCCAAGCATTCCCTGTCTGAGGGCAGACCCCTGCATACGGATCAGTTCTTCAGCATCAGGGTAGTAGAGATAGAGTGAATCTTTTGTTCTCAATATCTTCTGACCACGTTCAGCAATACTGGTGAACTCTATGAGAGAATCCTCTTTTCCTCGCGACCAGGCCGTGAAAGTACTCACCTTTACGCCAAATCTATCTTTGATCTGAAACTCACCAGCTGATTCAGCTGTAGCAAAAGTCTGCAGGTTATCTGCTTTCCTCATGATCTCTTCTGCGGTAAGGGCAAAGAGAGAAGTCGGGATGATGCAGATCGTGATTATCAGCAGTACGATTCTTCTGTATACTCTCATGATGGTTTTCTCCTATATAACCTTACTAAATATAGCGTAATGCTTCTATCGGTTCTATCTTTGCTGCTTTTCTTGATGGAATCAGCGTCGCAAGGGAAGCAATACCAACTGAATAGAAGAAGACAAAGATCGTTAATGCAACATTCAGTTGAGGGCGCATGACTGAAGCCATTTCGATGTTCATCCCAGAGAGTGCCTCGGTGAAATCCATTCCGACTTTTGAAAAATACCAAGTAATAGCTGCTCCCAGAAGAACACCCGCAAATGAACCGATCGTTGAGATGAAGACACCTTCAAAGAAGAAGAGCCTTACTAGCTCTTTTCCATACATGCCCAGTGCTTCAAGTGTTCCGATTTCTCGCATTCTTTCAAAGATGACCATCATAGTTGTATTGACGATGACAGTACTTCCAAGAAGAAAGAAGAATATTCCAATGAAGTAGTAGATAGTCTGTCCTAGTTCTAAATAACTGTACATGAGGTTTGTATCCTCAGTAGACCGTACATCATAGGTCACAGAACTCTTTTCTTTCAGTGTCTCCGCTATCTCAGCTGACAGCTTTGAATTCTTTACACCGTCTCGGGTCTTGACCAGAATATTCTGAACCTTATCCTGCATCCGGAGAAAGTACTGTACACGATCCAGTGGAGCCCAGAAGAATGAGGCGTTCATACCCGCTACAGGAAATGCTGCAAGTCCTACGATCTTCAGCGTTATCGCATTGGTCCCTCGTGCTGCAGTAGTTGATAAGATAGTTATCTTCTCCCCGATCTTCAACTTCAGCTCATGAGCAAGCCCACTCCCCATAAGGACCTCATTTGCTCCCTCTTTCGGAAAACGTCCGTCGGTTAGGATTGTTTTCAAGTCAAAATACTTGGCTTCTTTGGCAAAGTCCACTCCAACCCCCATCGCAGCATGATTTTCCTCATTGATGTAGATATTAGCGGGGAATGATGTTCGAGGAACGTATGCGGTGATTCCTTCGATATCATCAAGGATCGGTGCGATACTGTGGTAATCAACCATAAGATGTAGAGGATTGTAGCGTTTGAACTTCTCATAGTCCTTATGCTGAATCTGGATCGCTCCTGTATAGAAGTTTTCCAGGTTGTATTTCATATCATTTTTTATACCTTCGATATAGGAGAATAGGAACACAATACTCATGGCGGCAACGGCTATGGCTGTGGCCGAAAGGAGGGAGCGGCGCATATTCCTGGTAACATTCCGGAAAGCTGTATGGATCAGTTTAGTACTCATCAGAGGCCTCCTCTATTGGTGTCTCAAACAGGATGGGATATCCATTCTCAATGCCCTGTTCGTCGGAAGATAAGCGACTATCGTCGATATGAAGATACCGGCAAAGAAGGCCGCAATGATCGTCTCAGGGTTCCATACGCCGCGAAAGATGTCTTGCAGACGATACCCGATGTCTATATCTCGTATCAAGAATCCAAAGTCTATACCGACATTGATGATCCAGAAATCGGCGATGATCCCGAGGATCACTCCTATCGTTGAACCGATCAGACCAATACCTGATGCTTCCAACATGAAGGCGATACGGATCTTGGTGTCAGACATACCCATTGCCCGCATCATACCAAGTTCTCGTACTCTCTCAAAGATGGCCATGAGCATCGTGTTTGATATCCCGACAGCTGCAATGATAAAGACAAGAAAAAGGATTATTCCTGTACCGCCTCGCTTTGCCTCGGCTATGCCAAGAAAATCTTTTGCCATAGCCCTCCAGCTCATGACGGTGAGATGATCTCCGTCAAGAAGGTCCTGAATCTTAATGACTTCTTTATCGACATCTGCCGTATCAGGAAGTTTTATATTGATCTCTGTAGAAGCGCCATTCATCGCAAGATAGTAGTCTGCCGTCTTGATGGGCATCATAATGAGAGACCTGTTCACGTTTGGATTGGGACAGTTGAGGATACCTACCACTTTTACGTCGATAGCCTCATAGAACCCGCCGTTTCCTCTCGTGAGGATCGTCACCCAGTTACCGACTTTTGCACCGATATCTTCAGCAAACCAGGATCCCAAGAGGATAGCATCCTCATCCTCTTCCAGGAATCGTCCGTCGATCAGGGTGTCGGCAAAGTGGAAGACCTCAAAATCTTTAGTAGGATCGATTGCAGTCACCACTACCGGCATATTCCCCTCCTCACCAAACTCACGGCTGCTCAGGATCAGGTCTCCTGAGAAGACAGTTCTCTTTGAGGCGATGATACCGTTATCACTGAGCTTGTCGATGATACGGTCAGGATCCTTTACATTCAGATCCAATGGGAATTGATAGCGATCATCCCAATACGTGTCGTTCAGGATGCGGGCAGATGCACTCTCATACCATTTAAGGTTACGAATGGACTCATATTCTGCACCCTTGAGCATAGAATCGACAAAGATATACATCATAATGCCTACAGCGATCGCCAGAGCGGTGATGATGGTTCTTCGCTTGTATCGCGTCAGGTTCTTGAAGGCAAAGGATATGAGGAACTTCATCCTTATCTCCTTTTATCGCTCACGATCTTGCCATCGTGAAGCATGATAAGACGATCGGCATAATCCATGACCATGCTATTATGTGTAGAGAAGATAAAGGTTGTTCTATGCCGCTTGTTCATCTTTTTCATGAGCTTCAAGATATCTTCTCCATTCTTTGAGTCCAGGTTTGCTGTAGGTTCATCAGCCAAGATGATATCGGGTTGTTTGATCAGTGCCCGTGCTATTGCCACACGCTGCTGTTGGCCTCCGGAGAGTCTGGATGGGCGTCGATCTTCCATTCCTTCAAGTCCCACTTCTTTGAACATCTGCATTGTTCGTTCTTTTATCTCCTGCTCTGATACGTTGAGCAGGGAGAGGACGAATGCGACGTTCTCATAGGCTGTGAGAACGGGGATGAGGTTATATGTTTGAAAGATGAACCCCAGATTCATTCTTCTGAAGGTAGTCTTCGTATTTTTCCCCATCGTCGAGACTGGTTTTTTGTTGATGGTAATCTCTCCCCCATCGAGGGCATCAATACATCCGATGAGGTTCAGCAGTGTGGTCTTCCCGGAACCGGAAGGACCTGCTATAGAGAGGAACTCTCCCTGTTCGATCTCAAACGAGACCCCCTGCAGTGCTTTGACAATGCTATCGCCTACATGATAGTTTCGTACGACTTTATCAATCTTTATCATAGTTCTCTTCACTCCCCTTAGGTCACAGTAGCATAAGTAGTGTCCCCCAGTGTCATTTGTTTTTCGTTGATTTCTCAGCATCCTCAGCTTTATCCCGCTCTATGCTTTTATTATATGCAGCTGTCCCCATAACTGCCCCGAGATTCATGTTATCGAGTGCAGTTGAAGGTATCAGCATGAGTGAACTATTTTGTCGGATGCCCTCATAGATCATGTTCATAGCTCGTAACTGCAGTGCTGTGGGGTTCCTGTCATACCGTTTTGCCGCTTCTTCGAATTTCTGCGCTATCTCGACTTCGGCAGTACTCAAGATCACTCGCGATTGTCGTTCTCGCTCGGCCTGTGCCTGTTTACTCATGGCATTCTCCAGTTCTTTGGGAATGATGATATCGGTGATCTCGATCGATAGGATCGTCACACCCCACGGATTGGTCTTCTTATCAAGGAGCTTCTGGATCTCCTTACCGAGATCATCCCTCTGAGAGAGGAGGGAACTGAGTTCATGACGTCCTATGGCATCTCTTAGGGCAGTCTGTGCTGAGAGGATGACTGCTTCAACATAATTCTCGACTTCCAGGATAGCCTGTTTGGCATCCCATATCATCCAGAATGCTAATGCATCGACATGGACAGGTACTGTATCTCTGGTCAGGGTCTTTTCAGCACTGAAGTCTGTTGCCCGAATACGGGTATCAACAAATGCTGCAATTCGGTCGACGAAGGGGATAAGAAAGAACAGACCTGGTCCGTGTACTTTCTTGAACTTCCCTATGCGAAGGATAACGACTTTATCCCATTGGTAGATCAACTGAAATGATGCTGCTAAAAGCATTCCCATGGACACTGACAGTGTCATCGGTACATATGATAGATCCAGCTTCGCAAAGACACTGACCCATATGATGATGATAACCTGTGATAGAATAATCCACAGTGGAAACAAAGAGATTATAACGCCCCCTATGAGTCCTCCTGCTGTAATTCCCACGATATATTCAATGGAAGAAGCAGGAGCATACATAAGTTGCACCACGATCCCAATGACGATAAAGAGACCAAGGATAAGGAATGAGATAGCATTGAAGCTAAAATCTTTACTTAATCCTTTGACTTGTATGTTCTTGATTCTAGCAGATCTCTTTTCAAATAAATTCATACAGTATGCCCCCTATCGGCTGAAAACAGTGCCGAGCTCCTGTAGATACTTTATGAGCTCATCTATGGTGAATCCATAGGAATTTGCTTTTGTGATATATGCCTTCGTGATCTCTGAAAGGACCTTTTCTCGCTGTATGCTGCTAAGCTCTATATGTTTGCTGCTGATAAAGGTACCTGTCCCCTGCTGGGTATTCACGATCCCTTTTATTTCTAGTTCATTGTAAGCACGCGCCACGGTGTTCGGGTTGATGCGAAGGTCAACAGCGAGACTGCGGACAGTAGGAAGCTGATCCCCTTGAGAACGGCGTTTATCAGCAATAGCCATCTCTACCTGCAGGATGATCTGCTTGTAGTAGGGTACTCCGCTTTTTGGGTCGATACTGAATTCCAGTCTTTTCAATCCTGAATCAGTCACGTTGGTCTCTGCCCCCCCCCCTGTACTATTGTACTAAAGGAATAGTACAATAGTACTATACCGCATCATATATGCTGAGTCAAGGATAAGCATATCATATTCTTCGTTCGCCTCATTGGGAAGTGATACTGTCTTAAGCAAGCGGAAGGGGTTTTGTCGCATTCGCTGTTTGCAGAGGAATCATCAGGGATAAGATGTCTCGCAGCTTAGACGTGTTCAATCAAGTATGCACATCACTTACTTCTTAACAGTCACACCAAATACGTACTAATCAAGGGGCATTCGGTCAGGTAGACTTCAGGGGTCCCCGGACTGGCGCAAAGGTATCAACGGCTGTGGAGTATTCGAGCCATACTGGCGAGTCATCTTCCCGATCTCAAAGATAGGCTTGATCTCCGTAGCTCTCTACACATTCATCATTGCATGGGTAGAGTTCGTCTTCTCTCTGATTATCCTGGGATCTAAGGGTAAGATGACCGTAGTCCTGAAACTTGGTTCTATGGTATCTGGGATCACAGTTCACTGGGATAAGATCAGGGCAGGTGCCGTGAAGGGGTAAACAATATATTCTCATCATATGACGACTTCTCTTATCCTAATAGAAAAGTTGATATAAGTCTGGCTTTGTGCTATTTGAACAGGTATATATTCACATAGATCTTCGTCTTTCACATGTATGTTCTTGTTTATTCTGATGCT
>CAYYPJ010000076.1:2626-10770 GCA_964473495.1 uncultured Spirochaetales bacterium | reverse complement strand
CGGTGATGGGGGTATACCCCTGCGTAAACTGTTGTTCTTTTTTTACAATCATACCTATCCTTCCATATTCCTAAAGCAGCCAACTATCATCTCAGACATCCTATGGTGTGGATCACCACTAAATACGTAATATTGACAGCTGCTGCATCAGGTAGATTCTCGTTCGATCAGTACCGGTTGGATACTGATGAGTCTTTTTGTAACCTCTTTATTCGTCTTCTGCTTTTCCATCTGATAGAACAGACGATCACAAGTGAGAACAGCTAATTCCTCTTTCGGCTGGTGGACAGAAGTCAATGAAGGCTTATAGTATTTGTCATACTCACTATCATCATACCCAATTACCGCTACCTGTTCTGGAACTGATATCCCGGCATCTTGTAATGCTCGTATAGTTCCCACTGCCATCAGATCATTCATGCTGAACAATGCACTTGTCTTTTGTATTTCAGACAGATGTTTACTGACGAGCTCTCTAGCACTCTCAAATTCTGTATCGCATTGATATCGAGTCACTTCCCCCCCAGCCTTATTGACGGTATCAGAGAACCCTTCCTCTCTTAGTTGAAACTCTAGATGAGATCCTTCGGCAGCAAGTAGAGAAAACTGCGTATACCCATGTTCAAGAAAATATTCAGCAACTATCTTTCCTCCGGCATAATGATCAGTGTATATAACATCCTGATCCTTGATCTGTGGTGTTGGAGGATAGTGAGTACAGACAAAGGGGACTTGACGACTTTTCAGAAAATCCAAGGTCTCTTCATCCATATTCTCCATCAAAATAATCAGCCCGTCTATCTTTCCCTGTGTGACTAATCTGGTTATATTGTTCTTTCCCGAATAATGATTCTTCTGATACGTAACAATCATATCAACGTCTCGTTTCTCAAGACTTGTGCGTAAACTATTCATAAGCATCCCATGATAGACGTTGACGTTGATTTTCGTATACTGTTCAGGTAAGACAATACCGACAGTCCCTACTTTACTAGTGATCAACCCTCTTGCACTTGAGTTGAATTCAAATCCAAGTTCCCTGGCTATTCGATCCACTTTCTGTTTGGTCTTGTCAGATACCAGGGGGCTATCATTGAGACATCTAGATACTGTTGAGAAACTGACACCTGCAATCTCTGCGATATCTTTGATCGTTACCTGATTATATTTCATTAAAACCTCTTCGATCTCCCTGATTTAGCAGCCCCCTGCACTTGTATGCCATCTCAGAGACTCTTGTACCATCATAGACAGTTACTTCGGATTTTCTATTCTGTAATAGTATACAGCACATAAACTCTTGTATTTCGTTAATACATGACGCAGTAAAACATCCAAGAAGATTTTGCCTGCACTCTCATCGTACACCCGTTGTATCTAAGAACTCAACAAGGTTCTTTTGATGCACTGAGGCGATCCTTAGTATACCTTTTGTACCAATGATCTCGGTCTCAACGGTATCTCCAGGTAAAGCCGCTCTTCCTGCAAAAAGAAATACCATTTCGTCATGATCAGACTTCATAAGACAGGAAACATTGCCCCTGTCATTATATTCTCCAAATTCTCCTTATGTGTACAGCAGTACCTTGATGCGCACACCCGACATGTCCGGCAAAATGTATATCTAAACCCGCCTTCGGGACATCAATCTATGTGGCATGTATATGCTGTTACAGACTCTATCTATAGGGTCTACTTTTCATAACACATACCGCTCATTCAGATTCACATCGGGGTAAAAGGCAGAATCAGTGATTAAAAAGATCTTAGCATAGCAGCCTTAAGAACTTCTACAGATTTCTCAGTACCCACAATCTGATTCATGTTCATGTCCTCCATTTCTAAACTGACCGGACCGTCATACCCACACATAGAAAGAATCGAAAAAAACTCTTTCCACCATTTTGAATCATGTCCGTAGCCAAGAGAAACATAATTCCATGACCTGGACGCATACTTATCAATAGTTTTTGTATCCAACAGACCCTGAGATCCAACTATCCCCTTTTCGATTCTCACATCTTTTGCATGCACATGATAAATCATTCCCTCTAGACTTCGTGCCATAGCCAATGGGTCTCCCCCCATCCAGAACATATGACTTGGATCAATATTCATCCCAACTATATCACCTATCTCAGAACGAAGTCTTTTTAAGGTTTCTACATTATAGACACACTGACATCCATGATTTTCCAAAGCAATCTTCTTTATCCCAAAGGATTCTGCTTCTTTGCTGAGTTTCTGCCAATAGGGAATAACTCTCTCATTCCACTGCCATGCTAAGATCTCTGCATTCTCAGGCGGCCAGCTGGTAACGATCCAGTTCGGCGTCACATCCTGCGGACTGCCCCCAGGGAGCCCTGACATCATGACAATTTTTTCAACACCAAACATTTCAGCCAGTTTGAATGTCTTTTGTACAACTGTGTCATGTTCTTTCCCTTTTTCTCCTGGAGCTAGTGGATTACCAGAACAATTCAAAGCAGAAATATGAAGATCCGCATTCTCAATCACTTTCAGATATGCTCTTCTTAGACTTTCACTAGAAAGCAGCTTGTCTAAATCTAAATGGGGAGCTTGAGACCAATTCCCTGTAGCAAGTTCCAAAGATTCAAAACCAAGTGAGGCTGCTTTCCCTACCATTTCTATGAAAGAAAGACATCCCAAAGAATCAGTCATCAAACATAATTCCATTCTATTGTCCTCCATACATGCTAGGTTCTTCCACTGTCTCAACTTTTACGGGTACTCCGTCCATCAAGGATTTTCCCGCTGCAAAAGTTGTCAGAAGAGCACGGTAGCCATCATATGCACTAGCTCCTGAAAAGTTTGAAGAAGTCAACAAAGAATCAATCCAACTTGTTATTTCAAATCGGTAAGACTCAAAGAAATATTCTCTGAAATCCGAAGTAAGTTTGAAACCTCTTTTTTCACCAGATCTCAAACAAGCTTTTTGTCGGTTTCCCATGGTTACGACTCCGTCTTGACAAACAATCTCTAATCCTACTTCATAGCCATAACGAGCGTTTACAAATATTTCAGCAACAGCTTGTGTACCGTTTTCCATTTCTAATCGGACAAGCAATAGATCTCTTGCTTCTTTTGGAAGTCCCTTTCTTGATCTCATACCTACTGTAGAAATACGTTTGACAGCTGAATTCAAAATCCAACAAGCTGAATCGATATCATGTCCAGCAGAATTATTTAATATAAAACAACCATCAGTATCATACATAGCTTCTGCGTTTCTATGATAACCTTTCCACAACAGCGGTTTCCCAAGCTTTTCTTCTAGAACAGTCCTTCTCACTTCTTGGTGACGAGGATCAAATCTTCGATTAAAACCGACTGAAACAAGTCTTTTATTAATAGTTACTTCTTTTTTAACTATATCCAGCGCCTCCTGGGGTGTAGACGCAAGTGGTTTCTCACAGAAAACAGGTTTTTCAAGTTCCAAAGCTTTTAACACATACTCCGCATGTGTCTTGTCTGGAGATGCTACAATCACAGCATCCACAGAACGGATCAATTCATTTGGATCTTTATATATTCTTGTTACCCCGATCTCTCTTGAGAGTAATTCCATTCTTTTAACATCCAAATCAGAAATAGCAAAAAGAACTGCACCTGGAATCGTTCTAAGAACTCGGGCATGTTGTGCCCCTATACTACCGGTCCCAATTATTCCAACATGTATTATTTTATTGTTCATTCCCATTCCTAAGAAAACTTGAAATATTAAGAATCCAAGCACATAGAATTATCAAATCAATTTAATAAAACAGGGAGAGAATCTCTCCCTGTTTTAATAGATCACACTTATTTGTTAAGATTATCCAATGCATTCTGAGCATCAGCTTTTGTTATAATATCAACACCTGCATCAATATACTTATCAACTGTTTCACCGTTGATAACCTTTACAGCATTTTCTACTGCAAGATAACCCATTTTTTCAGGTCTCTGTGCTATCGTTGCATATAAACCATCGGCAATGATTGATTCAAGAGCACTTTTGTTACCATCAACACCCATTATCCTTGCTTTGATGCCAGCCTGACTTATTGCTCTTTCCGCACCAAGTGCCATCTCATCATTTGCACAAAATACTATGTCAATATCAGTACTTACCTGAATAGCATTCTGCATTACTGTGAATGCTTTTTCTCTATCACTATAACCCGGCTGACGTGAAATGATTTCATAACCTTCTGCTTTGAAAGTAGCTTCAGCACCATCAGCACGAAGAGTACAAGTAGGATTCCCAGGAGCACCTTCAATAATGACAACTCTGGCATGTTTACCACTCATTGCTTTAATAAGATTCTTTGCACCAGCCACACCTGCATCATAGTTTGCTGTGCCAACAAAAGAATCATAATTCGTAAAACTTTTTTCCATAGGAGTATCAACAAGAACTATAGGGATTCCCATGTCTTTGGCTTTGTTTAATACATTTACTGCTGTAGGAGGCTGAGATGGTGAAAACACCAATGCTGCTGGATGAGCAGTTAACGCATCTTGAACCATATTGATCTGCTGTTCAATAGCATCTTCAGTGGGAGGTCCCAGCTTAATTAATTCATAACCATACTTTTCAGCTGCTTCATCACAACCAACTTCGACACGTTTCCAATATTCACTACTTAAAGTTTTTAACACAACAGCAATTTTTGCCTTACCGCTTTCGTCAGCTGTTTCTGCTTTACCCTGCGCAAAAAGCTGTGCAGAAAACATCGAGCACAATACTAATAATACTGACAGACCCTTTTTCATTTTCTATCTCCTTAAATTTGTATAAATGAAATATTATCAAACTATGGGACAACTATTTCCCATAGAAAAATACACAATTATTTGGTTGATACTTTAGAAGCTCTACTTCTTAAAACATCAAGATAAACCGCCAGGATGATCACAGCTCCAATAGCGACAGTTTGAAAAGCTGAATCAACGTTCAACAGATTCAGGCCATTACGAAGCACTGCCATAATCAATACACCAACGATAGTATATTGGATATTACCAACACCACCAGCAAAACTTGCACCGCCGATGATAACAGCGGCAATGGCATCAGTCTCATAATCTTTACCAGCTAGGGGATATGCTGCATTTACACGACCAACCAATACGATACCTGCAAGAGCAGCCATAAAACCACTCAGAGTATAAACAACCATCAAGACTTTATTAACATTGATACCACTAAGCCTACTGGCTTCAACATTTCCACCAACTGCATAAATATGACGTCCCATAGCTGTTTTTGTCATAAATAAATACATTATTACATATACTAGTGCTACTAACAAAACACTTGCAGGAACAGGCCCAAAAGAATAATTCCCAAAGAATTGAATTGAAGGAGCAAACCCGCTGATAGGCATAGCACCAGTAACAGCCAGTGCTAGACCGCTTGCAATCATCTTTGTACCGATAGTGGAAATAAACGGATGAGGTAACTTTAACTTTGTGAGGAGCAAGGCATTTAACAAGCCAAACAAACTTCCTATTACAAGACAAAGTGCCATGGCTAAAATTGGATTTATCTGCATATTGACAGCGAAAACACCAAGCATCATGATTGACAAGGCCAAAATCGAACCAATTGAAAGATCAATACCAGCCGTTAAGATTGCTAGAAATTCACCAACGGAAATAATTGCAATAACTGTAGCTTGCGACATCACATTCTTTAAGTTGGAGACAGTCAAGAATCTTGGCGTCAATATAGTCATCATCACACAGAGTACTACCAAACTCAGGATAATACCAAACTTACTGCTGCCTTTACGCAAGGATCTTAACAATTTTTGTAATTTTGATTTATTATTCTCCATCTTCTTTTCCTCATATTGCTTCATGCATTACCTCTTTTATTCTCACTGCTTTATTTGTATTCAAAGATTTCTGGATTGCTTTTGTAATAATCATGGCAGCAACGCCGTCATCGACACCGACAGAAACTGGATTTCCTTCCAATACATCTTTTACAAAAACTTTCATCTCATTGAAATATGCCTGCTCAAATCTATCTAAGAATCCTGGTAGAGTAGTTACTCCCATTTCTTCTGGAGTAAGGATAACAGCAGGAGCATCCTCAAGCCGACCGACAAAAACACCACCTCGTTCACATACAACTTCTGTTCTTACATCATATCCATATGTAGAATTCCTACTTGTTTCAAGTAATGCCATTTCCCCATTCTCAAAAGTCAAAGAAATATTCGCATGATCAATATCACCGATTTCCCCCAATTCAGGATAACGAATCACACCACCTTTGGCATAAGCTTCTACAGCCTCACAACCAAAGAACCAACGGCAAAGATCAATATCATGAATGCTCATATCCATCACTAGACCGCCACTTGTTTTGGCAAACTCAATAGGAGGACAGGAAGGGTCACGGCTAATTGCCAAAATTGAAACGGGTTTCCCTATCTTTTCGCTTTCAATCTTCTTTTTTGCAACAACATAACCAGAATCAAATCTTCTCATAAATCCAAGTTGTACAAAAGCGTTTTCCTTTTTTACTAATTTCTGAATTTCTTCAGCCTCGTCCAAGTCTAAAGAAAGAGGCTTTTCACAGAAAACAGCCTTCTTGGCATATACGGCATCTTTTACGATAATGCCATGCATACTGGTTGAAGAAGCCACAATAACAGCGTCGATTTCTTTATCATTCAATAGTTCATGATAATCTAAATAGGTTTTAACATTCGGAACTCCTGCAGTGAATAAATCTAAAGACACCTGCGAAATATCTGAAACAGCTACGAGTTCCGCAGCAGGTATCCTTCCAGCAAGATTAGTCGCATGGTGAAAGCCAAGTCTTCCTAATCCAATAACAGCACATTGCAATTTCTTCATTTCTTCCTCAATATTTTTTTAAATCCTAAGTCAAGCTTTCCCTCAGGAGTTTGTCGATCCTCTTTCCCTATCTGTTCTTCTATCGCATCTTTTCTGAAATATCCGGAATCTGCACAGAAAGATCAAATATCCTTCTTGTCCCTGTCCGTTTGCTAGTCACATGAGGGTGATTCACATCAATCATCTGTATGATCCGTTTTCAACATCCTCCATGACCTTTTTCTGAATATATTGTCTAAGCATCTACTCACACTACTCAACTTCCAGTCTTATTATGTCCTGATACCTGAAGCAGCATACATTATCTTTTTTTGAGAGAAATCTTTACGCTCTAGTTCACCAGTAATTTCCCCTTCATGCATTACAAGAATTCTATCAGACAGTCCCATACACTCATCCATTTCAGAACTAATAATTATTATGGCAGCACCATTTTTCAATAATTCATTAATTATGGTATAAACTTCAATTTTTGCCCCGACATCAATACCTCGAGTAGGTTCATCAAAAATAAATATTCGAGCTTTAGTTAAGAGCCACTTTGCAATAACCAACTTCTGCTGGTTCCCTCCACTCAATTCGCTGGATTGTGTAGTGATACTTGGTACTTTAATTTTAAGACTTTCTACTACTTTCTGAGATTCCTTTTTTATTTTGTTTAAATCTAAGAATATTTTTTTCTTAAAATCATTGAGCCCTACAAGCGTCACATTGAATTCAACTGATTGCAAAAGTACAAGACCTTGTCCTTTTCTATCTTCCGTAAGAAAAGCAATCCCAAAATCGATTGAATCTTTAGGAGATTTGATTAAGACTTTCTTTCCCTCAATAAAGATTTCGCCACTGTCTATTTTATCAGCACCAGTAAGTCCTCTTGCCATTTCTGTTCTTCCCGCCCCCACCAAACCAGAAAAACCTAAGATCTCTCCTGCATGAACCTGAAAATTGATATTTTTATAGACTCCTTCATGTTTTAGTCCCTTTACTTCAAGAAGTACTTTCCCTTGTGGGAAAGTTTTCTTTGGATACTTCTGTGTGATATCATGGCCAACCATAAGTGATACCATATCATCGATAGTTACTTCTGAAACTTTCTTGTTATCTACAACAACACCATCTCTAAGAATTGTAAGAGAATCACAAGTAGCCTTTATTTCTTCCAATCTATGAGAAATAAAAATCACAGTAACTTTCTTTTTTTTCAGTTTATCAATTATTTTGAAAAGTTCTGCAGTCTCTTTTTCACTGAGACTTGATGTTGGTTC
>CAYYPJ010000076.1:0-2616 GCA_964473495.1 uncultured Spirochaetales bacterium | reverse complement strand
AGTATGAGCAGCCTTACAAATCTCAATCATCTGTCTTGTCCCAACACCAAGCAAACCAAGTTGAGTATTTGGATCAATATCCAGTTCAAATTCTTTAAGCACAGCTCGTGTTTCTTGTTCCTGCTTTGCTAAATCAAGAATGTTGCCTTTCTTAAAAATTTCTCTCCCTAAGAAAATGTTCTCAGTAACAGTCATATATGGAACTTGATTTAGTTCTTGATAAATACAGGCAACACCCAGTTCTATTGCCTGATACGGAGAGAAACTAGAATATGTATTTCCTTCTAATCTTATCTCACCGGAATTTGGTGCATGAGCACCCGAAAGAATTTTTATTAGGGTAGATTTCCCAGCACCATTCTCGCCGATAAGTCCATGTATTTGTCCTTTTTTAACATTCATACTTACATGGTCCAAAGCTACGACACCTGGATATATCTTTGTGATATTTTTTAACTCGAGTAAATTATTCTCGCTACTCACTAATTTTCTCCTTTCCAAGAATGCAAATCCCAAAATGATTATGTAATACCTTATTTAGCAGTCTAACTAATTGGAAATTAATAGTTCTAATTTTGCAAACGTTTCCATTTCTTTTATTATATGATCACTTTTTCTCAGCTGTCAAGAAATATTTTCAAAAAAGTATGTATTTCTTTTCTATAGAGTAATATATAAATTTTTATCTATATAATATTTGAACCCTTACCATGTTTTTTTTACACAATAATGCCTGATATTGGCGTATTTCTTGTATATTATACAAACGTTTGCAAACATCTCCCTGTATATCCCACAGTATTAAAGAGTTGCGGTATCACCAGGGTAGATAAGATTATCTTTCTGAATTAGCTATGGAAAAGCAGAATCAGGAGGATCAGTGCTGCCTCGAATCTTAGATTATGTGGATATTCAGGATCTTCTCAGCACACGCTATGGGAATACGTTTCTGGAGCTGCATATGCATTCTGGTTCGATGAATATCTTAGATTGTTTTGCTCTTTATGGTAGAGAATACTTTCTCGGGTAAACTCTTCAGTTCCTTTTCCGATAATCCCTCTGTCGGTATGGGGGGATGTATCGTAAGGTAGATAGGTGTTCTCAGCTTCTTTTTGTCTTTCCTACCCTCTAGCAGTTTATAGGTATTTTGTATGGTGATAGGAAAAATAACAGCCTTTGCCCGAGTTGCCAATTTCAGACTGCCCGGCTTGAATTTGCCGAACCCATTGCATTTACTACGTGTCCCTTCGGAGAAGATAACCAGAGGATGCCCTGACTTTAATGTCTTCACTCCATCAAGAACAGCTTTCACGGACGATCTTGCACTTGATCTGTCAATATAGACACACCCTAAAGCCGAAATCCAACCATTTAAGATTGGTACTTTCTTCAACTCTATTTTTGCGACGAACCCCAGGAATAACGGTATATATGAAACAATCAATGGTATATCGGTGTAGCTTTGATGATTCGATACAAAACAGATACATTTGTCAGGTATATGTAAATTCTCTAGCCCTGTCACGTGAACAGTACCACCAAGAAAAAAGACAATACCCTTTGCAAGAAGATGTCCATTGATTCGCAAAAGAGACTCTGCCGTGCCTTTGAATCCCAATAATGAAAGTATCTTTGCCGGAATTAGCCCTAAAAAAAAAGAGCCGATAAAATGGAGAATAATACATATTGCTGCAATAAGAAGCTGAATAAACTTACCCATGAAAAGCCTCTTCACCTTACAGATAGAATAGTATAAATCAGTTATCTGCAGAGGAAATCAATCAAAATTCTTTTGATATAGTTTTGCATAAATTCCATTCTCTGACAATAGTTCTTCATGTCTGCCGTTCTCAACGATCTTTCCCTCTGAAAGAACAAAGATCACATCAGCATTTTTGATAGTACTCAATCTATGAGCAATAACCAATGAAGTTCTGTTCACAACTAGACGGTCAAAGGCTTCTTGTATCATAGTTTCAGAATCTGCATCGAGTGATGAAGTCGCCTCATCAAAGATAATAATACTAGGATCTTTCAGAAAGACTCTGGCAATCGATATTCGCTGTTTCTGCCCGCCCGACAGTTTCACCCCACGTTCACCAACAGGAGTGTCGAATCCGGATGGAAGCGAACCGATGAAATCATAAATATTAGCTGCCTGTACTGCAGCTAGCAACTCTTTCTCTGTAGCATCGGGTTTGCCATACAGGATATTCTCACGAATAGTCGTATCAAACAAGAATACATTCTGTTGGACTACCCCGACTTCACTGCGTAATGAGCGTTGTGTAACATATTGGATATCTTGACCATCAATAAGCACCTTTCCCTTCTCCGGCTCATAAAAGCGTGGAATCAACGAAGCTAATGTTGTCTTTCCGGCTCCTGATTCTCCCACAACTGCGATCTGAGATCCTCCTGCGATAGTAAGATCGATATCTGATAGAACAGTATTGGGAGAGGAATCATATTTGAACGTCACATGATCGAAATGTATGGAACCTCTTGAGACTGCCAGGATCTTCGCATCAGGAAGATCCTGAATATCAGGGATAATATCCATGATTTCGATAAAACGTTCAAATGCTGCGGTTCCCTGCTGGTATTGTTCAGTAA
>CAYYPJ010000075.1:6944-10844 GCA_964473495.1 uncultured Spirochaetales bacterium | reverse complement strand
CTACGTTTACCTGTTACTGTCTGTAAAGTCTGACAGATTCCCAGGGAAGATTGCATGCGAAACTATGGCCGTTGCCTACAGAATCATGTTGCTCAAAGTAGAAAAATGACATTCGTATTTCTCTTCATGAGTAAATCCAACCGGGTTTTGTTTTCATTGTGAATTGTGCGGAATTCAGGGAGTATACCACTGCAATTGTTCAGATCAGTTTGAGTTGGTTCATTTTCATTGTATATACGTTTTAATGGAATGCTTCCGTAAAACATCATCAAATGAATATCCATCAATCAGCACCTGAATCATTAAATCCTCATCACCCGGATTCATAATAACAGTCGCAATGGAATTGTCTGAATTTATAAAGGCAGTTGTAAGAAGTTTTTCATCTGAACTAACTGCCAGAATACGGTATGCACCGGGATGAACAAATCTGGAAAAGTGCCCCATATAATAGTATGAGTTCTCGATAAAGAGTTTATCTTTTTCCGGTACGGCTAAAATAGGAGCACTGCACATATTGTATACATGGTTAGGTCCACCGGAAATATCAAGAAGAAGGTTCCAGTCAAGCCAGCCGCGTATCCAATTGTTCATATCATTGATAATTGATTTCCCGTAACGTTCTCCCAATGCCCAGGAGTTGTGATGTGTCCCATGTTCGTGACAGCCCTCAGTAAATAGAAGTGACTTTCCCGGATACAATTCGTGAAGAGCGTGAAGATTCTGAAAATTATCACCATCATACCAATGGACTCCTGCTCCCCAGATATAGCGTGCAGCTTCCGAATCATCATATATTGTTCGACAACGGTCCAGTACATGATCTCTATTATGATCATGTACTATAATATTCACTTCGCCTAATCCGGCTTTCTGTAATATCGGTCCAAGATGATTCTTAACAAAATCACGTTCCTCTTCAGCAGTATAAACACAGGATTCCCAGGCTTGTGCTGCTCCTGTTTCATTCTGAACTGTAATTCCCCACACCGAAATACCTTTCTTTCTGTAGGATTCAATGAATTTTACAAAGTAATCGGCCCATACCGCCTGAAACTCTTTTTTTAATGAACCACCTAAACACATATTGTTATTCGTTTTCATCCATGCCGGAGGGCTCCATGGGGAAGCAATATATTTAAGTGCACCTGCTTCTTTTTGTGCATCAAGAATAAACGGAAAGACCTCTTTTTCATCACGACTAACTGAAAATGTTGCTAAGTTACTATCATTTTCATCAACATAACAATAATTGCCGGATGAAAAATCACAGCTAGTAATTGGCAGCCTACCGATAGTGTAAGCATTCCCTTCTACTTTATCAAAATAAGCTTTTATAACTTCCTGTTTTTGTGGCTCACCTAATTTTGCGTACACATGTGCTGCTGCTTCGGTGAAAGCCCCACCAAAACCAATTATATTTTGATAAGTTCTATTGCTTGCAACATATATTTTTGATCTTATTTCTGCACTATAATTCTTTTTTGTTTGCAAAGAACAAGGAGTTAATCGCTCCCCTGTGTCCTTTGCTGTTTCAAATGCCTTAATATTCAAGGATTCCTCCATTTTTGTCCTTGTACATGTGGGGGGTTATCTTCTCTATTGATAAGCTATTCTCAAACCTTCTGAATTCTCCAGTAAATATCTTTTCCCATATACTTCAACATAAAAAGGGTCCTTGATCGAATACAAAGGTTCGATAAATAAGCCCTTTCTATTAATAGTAACAAGACACTTTACCCCATGCCAGATAAGTTTGAATCTTAAACTCTTCCATTCTTCCGGAAGGCGGGGATTTATCCTTAAAGTTTCTCCACCTGTAATGCGAACTCCACCAAAGCCTTTTACAACAGCCTGCCAGTTACCGCCATGTGATGCCGCATGAAGTCCAGTATCACAGCTCTGCATATTTTCTCCAAGATCAATCCTTATGGATTCCTGAAAATACTCATATCCTTTTTTCACATCATCCATATCTACCGCTACAATTGCATGCATACCGGCACTCAACGAGGAGTCATGAAGAGTTTTCGGTTCATAATAGTCCCAGTTAATCTTTTTTATCTTCCGTGAAAAATCATCTCCGGCAAGGTAGAGGAGCATCACCACATCTGCCTGTTTGAGCACCTGACGATGCACCAGATCTTCCCAGCTGTTATCCTGCAGAATAGCACCAACCTTTCCCCTGTATTTGGAAAGATCAATTATCTTCTTATTGGTAAAACCTTCATATTGATGGATAAAACCAGTATCTTCATCCATAGGGAAATATACTTTCGCTGCCTTTTCTTTCCAGTCATCCAATTCCTTTATGGAAAAGTCTAATTTGGTGGTGACTCTTTCCCACACTTCCGGCCCATGCTCAATGACCCATTTGGAAAACTGAATGGTTTTGTTCATCTGCCACTTTACCAGATAATTAGTGAATGCATTATTATTTACATGTTCACTGTATTCATCAGGTCCCATTATATCGGTAATCTCATATCGATCTTCCGTTCTGTTATATTCCAACCTGCTTGCCCAGAAACGTGAAGTATCCAGCATGATCTCCAGTCCATTTCTGAACATAAAATCGTAATCGCGGGTAACCTCGAAATATTGCCAGATACCATAGACAATATCACAGGTAATATGCTGTTGTAGTTCGCCGCCACATATTCTGATCGGTTCTCCTGTTTTTATATCGACTGCTCCCCATTTAGGGGTTACGTCATCTCCGGTATCCGCTGATTCCCAGGGATACATCGCACCTTGATAACCGTTTTCTTTTGCCTTTCTTCTTGCTCCCCCAAGTAATCGATAACGGTAAAGGAGAAGTTTTTTTGCAGTTTCCGGTGAGGTAAAAATATGCACAGGAAGAAGAAATGTTTCAGTATCCCAGAAGACATGGCCTTTATACCCTTCCCCTGAAAGACCCTTGGCAGCAATGCTTGCTCGCTCATCATGGGCAGGAGTCATCTGATGAATATGAAATATGGAAAAGCGGATCCCAAGCTGATCAAAATCGGGACCATCGATAGCTATATCTGTATCTTCCCAAATTCTGTCCCATTTCGCTTTATGATTCATAAAGAGATTATCATAACCTAAAGCGACAGCTTTTTTAAGCTTCTTTACAGTGTTCTTTTCCAACTCTTTATCTGATATTCCGGATGTCTCCATGAATTCAAGATCACGGCTTGTACAAACTGTGACCAGTTTCTCCACACAAAAAGTCTGCCCCTCCATAATCACATGTGAGGAAGAAAGAAAAATCTGCCGTCTTTCGGTTCTAATCTGTTTCGTTTCAGAAAGCTGATCATCATCAAGGTAAAAGAGGTGTTTCGCAGCAACAGTAAGTCCGTTGTTCGATTGCTGGGTTCTGGATGTGATCGAAATTATACCATCCTTGTGCATTCTGGAATTACCCTCTTTAAAATGCTGAACACCGCTGTTGCAAACCTGTCCATCAATTCCTGAAAGAATTTCGATAGGACCTGAATAGTTAAGAGGGCGGATCTTAATTTTGATAGCAGCGATGTTCAGATTTGACATGGATACAAATCGCCTGAATACCAGTCGGGTCTTTTTCCCTGAAGGGCTCATCCACTCTATATCTCTTACAATCTCACCAACCCTCATATTAAGTTGTTTCTGATAGGATAGAATTTCTCCGCTGCAGAGACTGAATGTCTCTCCATCAAGTTTTATTCCAATCTTTGTCCAATCAGGTATATTAGGCAGTTCCGTAACTTCTCCAGGGAACCTGTCAAACAACCCTGCGACATAACAGCCTCTAACCTCATCGGGACACCCCTCTTCTGCTGTGGCACGAAGTCCCATATAACCATTTCCAAGAGAAAATATCGTCTCAAATTTACTGGTATTCTCAGGAACAAAATCATTTTCCGAAACAAT
>CAYYPJ010000075.1:0-6934 GCA_964473495.1 uncultured Spirochaetales bacterium | reverse complement strand
GTTCTTATTTTTCCCTTTGCCAGTGTTGTATGTAATATTCACAGATGTACTCTCCTAAACAAGATTTCATGTCTTAACCACTTATTGGCTATTATCCCTTTACTCCGCTTGAAGCAACACTCTGCTGTACTTGCTCCTGAGAAAGAGTATATATGATGATACCTGGTAAAATCACAACAGTTAAAGCAGCAAACATTTCTGTATAATTATATGAAAATGTTTCTGTAAAGAATCCCAATGCCAGAGGCAGAGTACGTACACTCGGACTTGCTGTCAGCAGCATCGCATAAAAGTATTCATTCCAGTTACCTAGGAACATGAGGATCCCGGCAGTTGCTATACCTGAAGTAGCCAATGGAAGGTTGATCTTCCAGAATATCTGCCAGAAGCTTGCACCATCAATAAGTGCCGCTTCATCCAAGGTTTTAGGAATAACACTGAATGCGGCTTTTAAAATAAAAAGTGACATTGCCAGACCGCCGGATAAATACACAAAAATCAAGCCTGTTCTTGTATCATATAGATTAAGATGAAGAATTATGCTGAATATTGGCTGTGCCTTTGCAAAACCGGGAACAAGCAGCGTTAATACAAATAATGTATACAATGTACTTTTACCCCTGAATTCATATTTTGCAAACACATAGGATGCCAATGAGAAAATGAATAGTGCGATAATAGCTGATACTCCCGAGATTAAGAAAGAATTTATGGTATATTGAAAGAAATTATAGTGGGTAAAAACCCTAGCAAAAGGGGTAAAATCAAGCTGTGTGGGCAAAGAAAAAGGATTAGTCAGAATCTGTCCATTCGTCTTAAATGCCGACATCATAATCCACAATATAGGAAAGATCGAAACGATAACGGTGAATGCCAAAACAGCATATACTAGTACGCTTTTTACTATTCTTCGCATCGAACGCATGGTAAACCTCCTAATAGATCTGTTCCTTCATCTTAAAACTTTTTTGTACAATACCCATAATAGCAAGACCTACTAAGATCATGATGACAGACGTAGCATTTGCATATCCGTATTTCATATTGGTGATCGCATTCACTAGAATCAAAACAATACTCATGGTATCGTCACCAGGACCTCCTCTGGAGGTCAAAGCAATAGCCTCATACATCCCAAGACGTGCTGTTACCGATAAGATCACAGATACACCAACTGCATGTTTTATAAGAGGCAGATCAATTCGTAATGCTGTCTGCCATGATGAAGCCCCTTCGAGAGAGGCAGCTTCATGCAGTTCATTTGGTATGGCCATGAGGTCTGTCATGACAACAAGGGTCACGATCACCGCATAAAACAGCCAGGTAAAGGTAATTGCCCAGAAGGCATAGGGGGATTCAAAAAACCAGGCAGCATGAAAGGAAGGATTAATAAGACGTATGATATTATTCAGAATACCAAAATCATCATTAAAAAAGAATCGGTAGATTATTGCCCATGCCGCTGCTGAAATCACATTTGGGATCATAAATACACTTCTCACAAACCTCCAGCCAAATGGCTTGCGATAGAGTAAAAAAGCAAGCAACACACCAAATCCAACATGCAGCGTCGCTGCGATAAGCGACCATAGTAGAAAATTCTTTAAAGATATTAAGAATTCCGGCTGTGTAAATAATCTTATATAATTTTTCAACCCAATAAATTCAACTGCGTTAAAACCGTCCCATTTTGTAAAACTTGTGGTAAAGACCGTTATTATTGGTACAAGATAAAAGATTGCAAAGATTAATACTGTTGGCAGTAAAAACAGGTAAATCCATATAGTAGTATATTTGTTTTTCAAAAGACTGGATTTGTTTTTCATTCCTCCTCCTATTCATTATTGATAAACCTGATTGAATCATCACAATTCAATCAGGTTCTTCAAAATATTACTTTTTTTACCTGTTACTTTGCATTCACAGCTTTTCGACTTAATTCTTTTCCAAACTGCAATGGAGTATATGTCCCATCCATAAGCTTAGGCAGCAGTCTTCCCCAATCTTCGTTTGCCACAGAAGCAGGCATCACATCAAGAACAAATGATGTGAAAACCGTGTCAGCATTGATGGCCTTATCCAGTTCACTTAGTAGCTTGTTTTCTGCAAGTTTCTTTTTATAGTCTGCACTTACCTCTAACCTTGGAGCATTTCCTCCTTCAGCAAGTAAAAATGCCTCCAGTTCTGCAGGTGAATAGATAAATCCCAGAAAAGCCAATGCTGCGTCCTTTTCTCCCTCAGAAATATTACTAGGAATCCACCAGGTAGAACCTTCATTATTAGCAATAGCCATATTCCCTGGATATACACAGGCAGTGACCTGGTCACCAGTAAAACCATTACTCCATTTGTCACTTGAACTCGGTGCAAAATCACCTACCATCCATGTACCATTAGCAATTGCAGCAGAATTTCTACTCATAAAACTGTTTGCTGCATCGGCATAAGCAGCTCCCAGTGTATTAGCTGATGCATGATTCTGGAGAAAATACTGTAATTTTGTAAATGAACGAACCCAGAGATCAGTAGTATAATCTGTAATTTTATCATTAACTCCTGCTTTAAGAACATCCGCTCCGCCTTCCTCAACTACAATAGAGGTAAAAAAGAGTGAAGTAGTCCAAGCATTTTCTGCAGTCATGAATGCGATCTTCTGATCACCAAGCGCTTCCCCGAATTCATCAATCGTCATTTCGCCTACGGGCTTGTCAAAATCAACCATTGTCGAGTTATAATACATACCAATAGGGCGAACAAAAGTCAGAGGAAAAGCGGTTACTTTTCCATCCGGTGTAGTAACATAGTCCAAAGACTCCTGGATAACCAGATCACTTATTGCCTTATTGTTTTTCAACCAATCTGACAGGTCAAGGAACATCCCGTTTCTGATTATGACTTCATCAAACCATTTCTTGTCAGAACCCTCAATAAGGGCAGGCAGTTTATTCTGCTGTGCCATCTGTTTGATCTTGGTCATATAAGAATCCTGTGGGATCTCTTCAATCACAAGTTTATAGGTACCTTCATATTTTTTGTTAAAACGCTCAACCTGCGGTAAAAAGAATTTCGCTCCTACATTCTGTCCTGCTTTATAGTGAGGGATTGTAATAACAACCTCTTCCTTGGCAACAGTTTCCTGCTGTCCGGTAGCAAACACCATAGTTCCTGCGCATAAAAATGCCAGGATTAAAACAAACACAAGTATTTTTTTCATAAGACATCCTCCATATATTTTTCCGTCTTATAGACGGTCATAACCAAAACTCAAGCCCAAAGCGCTTTGGGTATCTACTAAAAAAAACATAATCCACATTCACATCCATTATGCACCATTAGCCCTATAGCTTACGCAGAATCACGAATTACAAGTTCAACATCAACTTTTTTTCTTTTTGGAACATAATTCTGGTGCTCAATCATTTTAAGAAGTTCCCTGGAGCCCTTGTATCCAAGATCAAATTTGTGCTGTCTGATAGTTGTCAGCCCGGGAGAAGAGTATTCAGCCAATAGAATATCATCAAACCCAATAACTGAAATGTCGTTTGGGACCTCGAAACCATTTTCCCTTATTGCTTTTATTGCTCCAACAGCCATAAGGTCTGATGCAGCAAATACAGCTGTAAACGCTATTTTTCTTTCAAACATTTTCATCACAGCGTCATACCCACTTTTTTCCGAATAGTCACCTGGCATTACCATGCTTTCATCGAAAGCAAGACCGTTGTCTTCGAGAGCAAGTTTATATCCTCTTAAACGTATAGAACTGATAGCTGCCGAATCGTGTCCACTTATAAATGCTATTCTACTATGCCCTTTTGATACAAGGAACTTGACGGCAAGACTGCATCCCTTAATATTATCCGACATGACATAAGATACTTTTTTAGTTAAAAGAGGGTAATCTACAATAACAGCAGGAATAAAATCTTCTTTAAGTTCGTCTATATAAGAATCACCAATACTGACACCCACAACAAAAAGTCCTTCTATTCCCCTCGAATAGCATATTTCTTTAAGTGATATATGGCTATTACTTCTTTGCTTTCCAGGGACAATTATCAGATCATACGGTGTGTTTCCAAAATAATTCCTAACTCCTGCAATTACTTCAAATGAAAACGATTGATAGAAATCAGCTCCATGGTCATCAATATATACCAAACCTATTAGATGGCTTTTTTTCAAAGCAAGATTCCTGGCAAACTTATTAGGAACATACTTCATCTCTTTCGCAGTTTTTCTTACAAGTTCCTTTGTTTTAGGGCTTACCTCACTATGATCATTTAAAGCCCTTGATACTGTAGTCAAAGACAGATTAAGCTTTTCCGCAATATCTGATAATTTTACCATAAACTCCCCACGTCGATTATTCACACTTTTCAAAGCGCTTTGAATGTATTTTAAGTATTACACGGAAATTTAAATGTGTCAAACTTTTTTTTCAAAGCGCTTTGAGCTTTCTGCTTGACAATAAAACCTGAAAATGATTTTATCAATTATCAACTCCAAAGCGATTTTGATTATCTTTATAAAAGAGGTTATAGAATAAGCTATGTCTGAATACAGTTTTAAAGCAGTTATTTTTGATCTGGACGGTGTTATTACCCAAACGGCAAAGATTCATAGTATTGCTTGGAAAAGAATGTTTGATGTTTACTTAAAGCTGAGGACAGAGAGGGATGGTGAGGTTTTCAAGGAATTCACCCACGAAAATGATTATCTCCCCTTTGTTGACGGAAAACCCAGATACAAAGGAGTTGAATCATTCCTGATTTCAAGAGGAATCAACATTGAGTATGGAAAACCATCAGATTCACCTGATACAGAAACCATCTGCGGACTTGGGAATAAGAAAGACAGCACCTTTAACGCGATTATAGCCTCAGAAGGGGTGATGGTTTATGATTCTACAGTAGAAATGATAGAACACCTGAGGAATCACGGCATACAACTAGGGGTAGCTTCATCAAGTAAAAACTGCAAGCAGGTACTGGAAGCAGCTAGTTTATCGAAACTGTTCGGTACTCGTGTAGATGGGATTATTTCGGCCGAATTACACCTTAAGGGAAAACCGGAACCTGATATCTTTACTACTGCCTGTGATAATCTGGGAGTTGTCTATAAAGAAGCCATAATTGTTGAAGACGCAGTATCAGGTGTGCAGGCCGGAGCAAAAGGGGGATTCGGGCTGGTTCTTGGTATTTCTAGAGAAAACAATGAAAATGAATTATCAAGGAATGGCGCCGACTGGGTCATCAAGGACTTCTCTGAAATTACCATCGATGACCTAGAAAACCGATTTGCAGAGAAAATCGGATAGAAATAGAAAGTGATGTTTAAACTCCAATCACCTGCATGAGAGAATTAGTACCGTATTACGGTTCACCCCTTGTTTCTCTTTGCACAATGCACTAATGAAATCTTCTGTCCTTCCAGAAAAGTGTAAACAGAATTATCAGAACTGATATTCACTGTATATAAGAAATCAAAAGGCGTTCACGAGTAGTAGAATGACAAACTCGTCGAGTATATAGTATTTCTTCACGTTTGGGCTTCTGAAAGGACTTGGATACGTAAAAGAACTCCTTGTTGACAGTTGATGCAACTATTCCCAAACACCAACAACAGGAGTTCTTCAACTTATTTACCAATAATTAATTTTACCCCGTATGCGATTCGAACGCATGACCTACTCCTTAGGAGGGAGTCGCTCTATCCAGCTGAGCTAACGGAGCATGTATGTACTACCAGTATTAGCCTAGTCATTCTAAGCAATGATCGATCCATTGTCAATATGGACTCCTAAGACACAATACCCCCTTGGGTATGAAAGTACTTTCGTTTTCCCCTTGACAACTAAAATATGATAGTTTACACTAATTAAGTAGTGCACACGCGTGCAGACTGGTATATACATATATCTCAAGTCATTACTGCATTTTAGTGTTACCGTGTGCATAAAAAGGAGTGACGTTATTTCTGTAACAATCAAAGATATAGCTAAACTTGCAAATGTCAGTCATACCACAGTATCGCGATGCTTAAATGACAGCCCGCTTATCTCTGAGAAAACAAAGAAACGTGTGTTGAAGATATCAAAAGATCTCCACTACGAAGCCAACAGCAGTGCAAGAAGTCTAAGTACAAAAAAAACCGGTGTTGTAGGCGTTATCTATCAACAGGAATTAGAGAACTTCGGTTCCTCGGCGTATATCAATGAACTCTTTCTTGAGCTGCGTCATAATCTGGAGACATTACAACTGGATACCATCCTCGTCGAAGCAATCAACCCGGATACACATGTGAGCAATACAATCCGTCTTATCCGTCAAAAGAAAGTTGATGGATTCTTAATGATACATGAACAAATCTCTCCGAATGATATCGCATATATCAATGAATATCATATTCCCGTTGTTCAGGTTCATTTCAAACCGGATAATATCGATCTAAAAACGATGGATTACTATCTTACCGATAATATCCTAGGGGGATATCTTGCCGGAAAACATTTGATAAATCGCGGATGTAGAAAAATCCTTATAATAGAGTGTATCCCAAGCATAGGGACTGAGTTCGAAAATAGAACCACAGGATTTCATCAGGCATTGGAAGAAGAACGAATCACTATCGATCAGGATCTTGTATTCAAGATGGAGTGCAAATACCTCCAGGCCTATCACTTCGTTCATAAAAACATTGAATTGATCAAAAGCTGTGACGGTATCTTTGCACAGGCAGATATCCTAGCATCAGCTTGTATAACAGCACTCAAAGAACACCGGATACGTGTACCGCAAGATATAAAGATCGTTGGATATGATGACTCTTTCTACAGTACGCTTGTTCCTCCATTCATTACGACGATTCATCAACCAAGGGAGGAGATCACCATAAAAGCCTGTAATAGGATACTAGATATCATAAAGACAGA
>CAYYPJ010000074.1:0-10886 GCA_964473495.1 uncultured Spirochaetales bacterium | reverse complement strand
AGAATGCATCCTCCCGTGAGGATTTATGACCAAAACCGGCCATGTCTGCTTCAGCTTCCATCTGTTCGATATGATGCTCAAGATCTTCAAATCTCTGGTAGGCTTTTGCTCCGTCAGCTTCCTGTATTCTTGTACGTGCAAGAATGGTCTCTTTTGCATGGATCCCTCTCTGAATAAGAATCCGCTGTTTCTCTTTGACTGTCGCCATGCGTTCTTCCAGTTTGACAGCATTGTCTCTGCTCTCGCCAATGATGGTATCTATGCGAGATATATCTTTTTTGAGGGCATCTATCCTACGTTCTATTTGTTGTTTCTCAACCAAGGCCTCTCTTGCTAAGTCATCTTTTCCTTTCTCGACCGCAAGTTCAGCTCTATGTGTCCATCTAATCAGCTGTGAAGTAAACCCGTTCAAATCCTGTTCAATATGGGTCTTCTCTGCAATCTTGGCAGCACCAGATGATTTAAGATCGACGAGTGTGTCTTCCATCTCCTGAACCATATACCGGATCATTTTCTCGGGATTCTCTGCCTTATCGAGTGTAGCATTGATATTTGCATTGATGATGTCTTTGAATCTTCTCATATTTCTCATAATTACCCTCCTACAGGTTGTCTATGTATCGTCCCTTAATGATATAGCAGAAAGCGTGCCAACCTTTATATGCTGAGATGGCAGATGTACAGGGGTTTTTTCTGACAATGGTTCCTTGGTGTGGTTTATATTACCAAAGATGGTTTATATTACCATTAACCTATGCTTATTTACGATACTTTCATATGTATGATCTGCTTGTGTGTGTGTACGCATATGTATACAATGGTGAAATGAGTACACTTTTTATCGTAGCAACACCGATCGGTAATTTAGAAGATATTACTCTTCGTGCATTAGAGACACTGCGAGATGTTGATGTCATTGCCTGTGAGGATACGAGACATACTTCGAGACTGCTAAATAGATATGAGATAAAGAAACGTCTCATAGCATGTCATGCACACAACGAGAATCAATCGGCTCAAGGTGTTCTGAAACTGCTTGAAACGGGAAATTCAATCGCTTATGTCAGTGATGCAGGGACACCCGGCATCAGTGATCCAGGTAATCGTCTCGTTCATGCAGTTCGTGATGCCGGGTTTGATGTGATTCCGATCCCCGGGGTGTCAGCGTTCACGACACTCTGCTCTGTCGCAGGATTTGCCGGCAAGACACTCGTCTTCGAAGGATTTCTCAGCCCAAAACCGGGTAAACGCAGAACAAGACTGCAGCAGCTGCTGGAGAGGGATGAGGCGTTTGTCATCTATGAGTCCCCTTTTAGGATAGTGAAAGTACTGGCAGATCTCAGTGAACTCGCTCCTGAGCGAAAGGTTCTGATTGGTCGTGAGATGACTAAGCGTTATGAGGAGTTTGTGGAAGGATCGGCACTGGAAGTCTTTGACATCTTTTCTCAGAGAGCTTCGATCAAGGGAGAATTCGCTGTTCTTGTTTCTCCTGAAGAAAAGAAGAAACGGAGTCAGTAATGATCACACTTCGTAAACTAGCTACGTTACCGGAACGTGCACGAATACGAAAAGCTGCTTATCTCTTTCATATCTTCAGCAGGATTGCAGACAGTGATCAGCAGGTGGATAAGAACTATCTCTTTCAGTTATGTCGGCTGCAGGATCTGCTTGAGATCGTTCCTGAGCGTACTCAAGAGAGGTTGAAAAAGACAGCCCCTTTGATTGAGAGACTTCAGGGGAGAGAATTGGCCCTTGTCATGGAAGACCTCTACTATCTGCTTCTTGAGAATATCGGGGCATCGGCAGCTGATTGGGATCTTATTGCTGAAGATTCAAATTCTCTGGATGTGCGGTGCCGGAAGATACTGCCGTTGAAGGTCTATCTTGACCGGGTCAGATCTCCATTCAATGTAGGTTCTATCTTCAGATCTGCTGATTCTTTCGGAGTATCGAAGATCCTGCTGGGAGAGGGTACTGCATCACCGGAGCACCCGAGGGCGATGAGAACGGCTAGAGGCTGTATCGATACAGTCGATTGGGATATGGTAACCGCTCAACAGCTTGATCAATCCTTCAAGGGGTCTTTATTCGCTCTTGAACTCGGGGGAACTCCGATTGATGAATTCTCTTTTCCGGCACAGGGGTCTGTCATCATCGGCTCTGAGGAGCTGGGAGTAAGCCCTGAAATGCTCAGAAGAGCTAATGAAAGTTTAGGCTGTGTCTCAATCCCTCTTGCAGGAACCAAAGGCTCACTCAATGTATCAGTAGCCTTCGGCATCCTTATGTACTACTGGCATACAGCAGTATGTGCAGATAGGTAGTTATCGTTTCAAGGCCCGTTCGATTGCTGTCTGATCGAATCCTACAATGACTTTGCCGTTTATATCCAATACCGGCACACCCATCTGTCCTGATTTCTTAACCATTTCCTCTGCTTTTGCTCTATCTCTCGCGACGTTATATTCGGTGAATTTAATATGATTCTTGATAAAATAGTTCTTTGCCAGCTTGCAATACCCGCAGCTGGGTGTCGAATAGATCTTTATTGCCATGATAGTAGTCTCCTCGATTAGCAAAATCCGTATGTTGATATTTACACGACAAAAATAGTTATATATAAAATAAAAGTCAAATACAATATGAAGAATATTTCTTACATATAGCATTCTTAGCGCATATGGAGATTTACGTCCATGACATCAGTTGGTTGATCAGTTATTCTGCCGAGAAATGATCGAAAGTTGCTTCAGCCGGTCTTCGATGATTCGATTAAAAGTATTTGGAGGGAAAACGCCTTTTGTGTTGCGTTTTCCTGCCTTCCTCAGTGATAGGATCTGCATGCCTTCATCGATCGTCGTTATGGGATATATATGGAACTTCTTTGCAGCGATCAAATCGATGATGTATGTAGGGAGGATCAGATTTCTGATGTTCTTCTTTGGTATGACGACTCCCTGATGCCCTGATAGACCTCGATAACGACATATCCTGAAGAAACCGATGATCTTCTCATTGATCCCTCCCACAGGCTGTACTTCTCCCATCTGATTCACTGATCCTGTCATTGCGATATCTTGACGAATAGGTATATCTCCGATAGCCGAGAGAAGTGCATATAGTTCACTAGAAGATGCAGAGTCTCCGTCAACCTCGGCATAAGACTGTTCAAAGCATATCCCGGAGTAGATTGATAATGGGAAATTTCTTGCGTACATTTTACGCAGATAGCCTTCAAGAATGAGGATTCCTTTATCGTGGATCTCTCCTGAGAGTCCAGCTTCGTGCTCGATATTGACGATTCCCTCTGTTCCCGGTGCAACAGTAGCAGAGATCACGGTGGGAATACCGAAACTATAATAACCCCGATCCAAAACAGCAAGGGCATTCACGACTCCCACTTTTGAACCTTCAAGATGAATGAACGTCTCACCGCTCATGATTTGCTCTACGATCTTTGATTCGGGCAGACTTGAAAGATAATCACGCTCTTCACGGGCCTTCAGGATGATATCCCCAGTGATCGATGAAAGAGAGGCTTTCCGAGCATAGTAGGTAGCCTCCCTGATAATATCTGCGATGAGGGAGAATTGCGTGCTGAGTTCATTGCGCTGTTCAGCGAGGAAAGAACCATAGCGAAGGATCTCGGCAATACCGGAGGTATCCACCGGCAGCAGCTTCTCTTCGGTAGTGAGCATGTTGATGAATCTTATATAATTGCCGATGTTCTGTTTATTTGCCGGCATGGAAAAGTCGAATTCTGCGGAGACTTTAAAGAGTTTGTAGAAATCAAGATCTTCATTATAGAGATAATCATAAAGTTCTTCACTGCCTAATGCGATCATTTTGATATCGACATTGATGGGCTCGGGATGTATTCCCCTTGACTGATTTGATGAAGACGGGTTCTGTATATAGAGCATAGAAGTCTTGAGTACCTGTTTGATACGATTCCAGAGAGACTCTTCTTTAAGAAGGTCATTTGCGTTCACGATGATACATCCACCGGATGACGCAAGCAGGGATCCCCCATGAATAGATAAGAATGGGAGGTCGTCTGTATGTTGATCTTGTCTTGCATCAATGGATCCCAGCAGGTTTGAGAATGTCGGATGCATCTCAAAGATCGCAGGGTTCTTTGTATCCTGCATATGGTCGATGAGCAGATTCACGGTATAGCGATTGAAGAATGAAGTGCTTCTGATCTTATCAGAAGAGACGCCGTTAAAAAGGTAGGCAAACGATGTGATGTCATTCTTGACTAGTTCTATGTATGAAAGGATCTTAGGATCATTGAATGTTGCGGTTACCTTTTTTAGTACTGGTAGGACTGTTGCTAAAAGCATCTGTTCATCGATCGTCTGCACATCATTGTTGATCTGCGTGATGATGTACTCTTTCAGTTGTCTGACTACATTATTCATAAGGATGACCATGGCTCTTCCCTGACCTGGCTTGAGGTATAGGACGATAGGGTTCTCGGGTTTTATGAAGTTGTTGATGTATGCAATATCCTGTAGTCGTTCAGCTGAAAAGGGCTGATTCCTGAGGACCTTCTTGATCGTTGTGGTTCTTCCCGTGCCGGGTTCTCCGGTCACGAAGATGTTGTATCCCTTACCCGGGATACTGATTCCCATCTCAATAGCTTTGACCGCACGCGGCTGCCCAATGATGTCACCAGGAAAAGAGGATGGAGTAACGTGATCAATTATCGAAGGATCATAGGAGAACGCTGCTTCTTCAGCACTGATCTCCTCAAGTTTGAAATCAAGATCTGCCATAGGATTTCACTATAGGTAGCTTATCGTAAGGTGTCAAGCTCGAACATGTATAAATAAAGAAGACGTAAAGCAAAATGGTCAGAGGAGAAAGACCATGTCTGTTCGAAAAGCATATTTTCCATTCTTAGACAGCTGCTGTATATCTTTTTCTGCAGTGTTTTTATTGTCTCTTAGATAAAAGTTCATGGTCTACTTGCAAATTTTTGTCATGTAGCTAATAATACAGAATATGAAAACTTATGAGATCGTGAGATGGCTGGATGATTATCTTCATGTGAATGAATTCGCCCAAACAGATAGTGCATTGAATGGTTTACAGATTGCAAGGGCTGAGACAGAAGTAAAACGTATTGCGTTTGCTGTAGATGCATGCAAAGCATCTTTTGAACGTGCTGTGCAGCAGAATGCTGATATGCTCTTTGTGCACCATGGCATATTCTGGGGAAAGCCTTTGGCAATCACTGGTATGCATTTTGACCGGGTCTCCTATGCGATAAAACATGATCTGGCACTCTATGCCGCTCATCTTCCGCTGGATGCTCATCCTGTTGTTGGAAACAATGCTGCGATAGCGGATGCACTCGGCTTACAGGATCGTACTCCGTTTGGACGTTATCATGGAGTCGATATCGGAGTTCGGGGTGTGCTGCATACTCCTTTGATGCTTCATGAGATTCAAAGTAAGTTGGGATTTCCCTCTGATTCGACGATCCTGCCGTTCGGAAGAAGGGAGAGGATCACGTCAGTGGCCATTGTCTCCGGCGGTGCTGCGATGAGCGTTGAGGAGGCTATTGACCAATCGATAGATCTCTTTATCACAGGGGAGGCCATCCATCAGATATATCATATATGCCAAGAGAACAATATTCACTTCTTAGCAGGCGGTCACTATGCTACAGAAGTATTCGGGCCGCGAGCATTAGCTGACTATATACATAAAGAATTAGGGATTGATACAAATTTCATCGATCTTCCTACGGGATTATAATGAAGCAGCTTAGCACACAGGAGAAATTATTACCGTTTGTATTGTCAGGAGTGATCATTCTCCTGGATCAGTTGACAAAATGGCTGGTTGTGCAGAATATACCTCTCTATTCCGTTGGAGCCTCTTTTGGGAAAGGTGGTATACTGAGGATCATCCATGTGCAGAATAAAGCAATTGGTTTCAGTATAGGGCATACGCTTCCTGATACGATGCGTATGATACTGTTTATCATAGTTCCAGTGATTGTGATCATCGGGATCATGGTCTATCTGGTAAAGAGTAATGAGCTTATGAAATTCCAACGCTGGATGATCGCTTTGATTCTCGGCGGAGGGATTGGTAATTTGCTTGATAGGCTCTTTAGACCGATGGGTGTCGTCGATTTCATTGATGTGAAGTTCTATGGGATCTTTGGATTGGAACGATGGCCGACCTTTAATCTTGCTGATTCTGCTATAGTTGTTGGCGGTATACTGCTGATTGCTTCTCTTATCTTGTTAGTTCGGAGTGAACATGAATAAAAAACTGAATACGACATTATTTATCATTGGAGCTTCTCTCTTCAATATTGTGCTTATGATGGCCTTTTTCCTTCTATCTCTTGCACTTCTTGGGAAAGTCCTGTCAGAAGACACCTCAGCTACAGTGAAGCAGATCTCTCTGCTGCTGGCTTTTCTTGTCTCTATCGTAGGGACCTATGGGATCTACTCATTAGTCGTGAAATGGATATCGAAGAAAATCGATATGGAGAAGTACTTTCATCCGATCTTTAAGTCTCGACGGCATAAAAAGTTTTGATCAGAAATTGATATGGCGTTCGATAAATCTTGAGATAGCTTCTTCTGTTTCACCGATTCCGGTTGCTTTCGGATAATTTATGAACCCATGTATCGTCTGTTTACAGTCAAGATACTCCACAGATACTCCTGCATGTTCAAGGCATTTTCCATACAAGATCCCCTCATCGTGCAGGGGGTCATATTCTGCCGTAACGATCAAGGCAGGGGGAAGCCCGGTGTGTTCTTCGGCGAGTATCGGAGAGAAATAGGGATTGTATATGTCCTTATTGCTCCTCTTATAGTTTTCAAAGAAGAATTCCATAGTTCTTCTGTCTAGTTGCGGAGCATTTGCATGAATACGATAAGATTCTGTATTCATGCGCCCATCAGTGACCGGGTAGAGAAGTATCTGTCCTGCGATCTCTGGTCCATGTTCTTCTAGTGCTTTCAGACCCATCACTGCTGAAAGATTTCCTCCGGCACTCTCGCCCATGACAAAGAGATTCTTTTCCGAAGCACCCCAGGCAGTAGCATGAGATGCAGCCCATACCAGTGCTGAATAGGTATCGTTTACTGCGGCGGGGAATCTGTATTCCGGTGCAAGACGATAATCGACGGAAAGGACCACCGCGTTCGTGATAGCAACAAGTCTGCTGCAGAGAAAGTCGTTTACTATAGTATGACCGATGATCCATCCGCCGCCGTGGAGAAACAAGATCAAAGGTCGATCGAACTTGATCTCATGATCATCTTGGTTTGAATGTTCCTTCTTTGTGAAGAGATATGCATAAATTGAATCATCAGCGGTTGGAACCCTGAGTGTCTTCTTCTCAATATGATCTGCTCGTTTATCCATGAGTTTTCGTGTGATCAAGTTGTTTGGGATCGTTGCACTGCTGAGACGGTCTATTTCCTCCTGACTCATTTTGTAAATAGGTTTGTTGAAAAACCGATCCAGCAATTTTAAAATGTGTTTCATGTGCTTAGAAAATACATATTCAACCATTGATGTCATCCTATGACAGATCATACGGTTGAGCAAGATAAAAGATCTTCGTATCATGGAAACTTCGATAAAACAGTTTAAAAATCATTGGTTCTATATGAGCAAAGACGTATTATCAATAGAGAGTATATATCTTCTGTTGTGGGATGTGGGGATATGGAAAAAATAGAAAAGCATGAGAATATGAAACATGAAGTAGAGATGAGAATAGCTGAATACTGTCGGCATTTTTCTGAAGGAGAAGAATTGTTCCAGTTGCTCACAGGGGTGGTTGCCGACAGAGAGATTCTTAGCAGGATAGACTATGCCCTCAGGACAGATACGCCTATTCAATTGGATGACCCCATCCTGACAACTGCTTTCTATTCAGATTATATCCACTGACCGTTGATATGAATTCATGCATTATGTGTAAGTGTTGTATGACCTTATCTATCTTGACTGCGTATCTGTCCTCTAATTCGGCTGCAGGAGGAGGACCAGTCGCTGTGTTAATTAAGCAGCCCCTCTTATTGACATTGGGATATCAATTCATATACTGAGTTAATGAAGATTTTGTTATACTCTCTATGCATTGTGTCTGTATCGTTTGTTCTGCTTACATCATGTGCAACACTACCTGTTGGGCAGGAAATCCAAGAACCTGTTTCCGATATAGGAATGTTCTACGCCGAACACGGTTTTTCTTCATATGAGTCAACTGTTCCCATTACCTATATTGATGGCGGGGAATGGACCACACGGGTCTTGGAACTGATAGAACAAGCTAAAGATTATATTCTTATTGATTTATTCTTAGCGAATGTTAGTCCGATCAACCAGGAAATTTATGATGCTTTAAGAAAGAAACATGATGAGGGTGTTCGCATCTATTATCTTTTTGATGCTAGTTCATATATCCAGCCGTATCCCGAAAGGAATGGATTTACTCCTGCAGCAGCCCCGTATCTTAGATCAGTAGGGATCTCTGCCACGGATTATAATCCGTATATGTTAGTAAGATTACCGATTCTAACCGGGCTTTTGGATAGGGATCATAGGAAATGCTGGGTCTTTGACGGTGAGACACTGGTCCTAGGTGGGATCAATCTTAACTATACTTCATTCTGTAAGCCGAAAGGTAAGGGGCATCTGGATTCCATGACAGAGATTGTTTCCCGAGGAGCCGTTACGGAAGTTGTGAACTCTTTTATTAAAACATGGAATGCCTATTCTGTAGAAACTCTATATCGCAAGGATTTCTCCATAAAAGACAATGCACCTGCTGATTCTGCGATATGGTTGTTTGAGCAGGGACTCGGTGATCATGATGTGGTTGATAGTATGTTCAGCGGGCTCTTCTCTGCTGCTGAGCACGATGTCTGGATGATTCAATCTTTTGCATTCATGGATGAGAAAGAATTGAGACAGATACAGGAGCTTGAAGAACGGGGAGTCAATGTCCATATTATCTATTCAGAAAATTATATGGCTGCTCAATATGAGAAAGCTGCGAAATACACTATGATAAAACTGCTTGATACCGGAGCTGATGCATATATGTACGACTCGCCGGATGGGACTTTTTCCCATATGAAATTTGTTGGGATCGATGATTCTGCTGTATGCTTTGGCAGTGCCAACTATAATTTTCGATCTTTTGAACTATCTCGTGAGTTGTCGTTTGTGAGTACTGATACCCGATATATACAAGACACTTGGAAATGGGTTCATAAAGTACAGGAACTGTGCCGTCCTGTTACCAGAGAAGAGGCGGAGAGGTATCGTTCCCCGTCATATCTTTTTTACTACCTGATTATGTTCTTAGGGGGTTAGGGTGAATTCTAAGTGTATATGGTCTTTACTTTTTCTGACTCTCGTAGTTACCGGGGTTTCTGCTGCTGATTTTGCAGAGGATATGGGATCTGAAGATATATCTTATTGGCATAGCTCATTCTCTGTCTCTGATGAAGGATACAATGTACCGGGAGTATATAAGGATGGTGGGTATCTCGGGTTATCACTGGGTTGGGAACCTTTCCAGTTTAAAACTTGTGATCCACTGGTGACTGCTGGTGTATTGTTCAATGGTGGTTCAGGTACGTCTGCATCAATCGTATGCTATGCCGGGTTGGGGATCGAACTCTTTACCTGGGCCAAACATCCGCTGTCAATGCTGTTTACAAGACCTTCTACTCTCACACCGGTCGTGGAGCTGAGTGCATTGCTTCCCAATACAGGATTTGCCGATCTTCATTATCGATTGGTTGTCGCTCCTTTACGGTTTTCCTTTGGTTTTGGTTCTATAAGTATACTTGAACCAATCATACTGTTTAAATCTGATCTCTCATTCCTAGGATGGGGAGGACGACTCTTTTCACTAACAAATTATATCTGGTAGGAAACATGTGATGATTAAACGATCGGTGATATCGCTTCTCGCAGTATTCTTTTTACTCGGAGGGGTGCTCTATGCAGAAATGCCGTCCATGACTATGGGCAGCTGGTCATTTATTAAAGGGAATGTGGTGAGAGAAAAGGGCGTGTATGGGTTTATCGGGATCACTCAAGGAATCTCATCACGTTTTGAGGTCTCGACGTTCACTCTTGCGATGGTAACGCCTGACTGCTGTTCAGAATTATATCAGGGTGCCGGACTAGGCGTTTCTCTTCTGTATCCTCGATCCGCTGCACACCCGGATGCCCCTTCATATATCTCAATCTATTCTGATGCAGGGCTGCTGTTCGGTCTTCATGATATTAATGATCGTGATGGTGAGCCTTTCAGCAAGTCTGTCTCTCTCTATTTGCGATTCACACCATTGAGTGTCGGGAACATCTACTATGGAAGTCGGGAGAAGATAGCTTCTTTTGGACTTCTCTATACATGGCCGGACAATCAATTCGGGTTCTTCTGGAATCCCTTGATCTATGATCGATACCTCTAGGGAAATAGTGGATTCGCAGTATCAATATCCGTAACAGATCATACACTCCAAGAAAAGTTATCGCAGTCTTTTAAATCCTGATCCACTTTTTCGTGTTTCCAGGAGACTTAAGAGAAGTAGGGACATTGTGTCTCTGTGATCACTACAGAGATTGTATACTCTACATGGAGAGTATATTGCAGCTCCCGGCTAGGAGTCTGCCTGACTTCTCCGACCGGACTGTGAGTTAAAACCCACATATTCTCTCCGAAGATCAGACATACCACATCTTTTTCCATCTGGTTCGCTCACTTTGGCTGTTTTGTCCCGGATTTACCGCTTCTATGCGTGATTACCAGTGCTATCTCTTCATTGTTCGACTGCTGGGTCACATGGGCTGTTACGATCAGTTTGGTCTCTACATCAACT
>CAYYPJ010000073.1:6894-10889 GCA_964473495.1 uncultured Spirochaetales bacterium | reverse complement strand
TTATTACATTTAAACAAAGAAGTCAACCCCTTAATGCTTTTAAATTAATTATTTACAATCGTTATTTGCACACGGGTGCTAATTAGCCAGCTGCATTTGCCATAAAAAGGTGGTATGATGTTTTTGAGCATCACCGAAGGGAAGCGTGGAGAGCATGGTGCCCCTTAGCACAACCCAGAAGTGATGCTCCTTGAGGGCCACCACCTATGAGCACACAGAAGAAGACCAAGTCCCGAAGAACTACCCCTTGGGATGGAAAGACAGAAGTGACGCCAACCCAAGAATATATTCGGGAACGCCACAAGGAACACTATCACAATCATCACAAGCCGTTGAAGGATGATGATGGGGCCAAGCTGATCAACCAAAGGATTTTAAGCGAATACCGGGTTTGCAGATCTACAGATTTCAAGAAGTATGGATTCAATGGCAATGGGGTCCAGGTCTACAAGTGCCGCTCCTCCGGCCATAATTTCACTATATTGACCAACACCATTTTTGATAGCCATAAGATACCAATCAGCGAATGGATCGAGTTTTTGTACAACCTCTTCTCATTTGTAAGCTTGAATGCAGGCTCTTGGAACAACAAGAATGCCTTTACCACCTCCAGATATTGGCTTGACGAAACCTTTTATCCCCTGCGGAGCAGTGATCTGGTGATAGTCGATGGCAAGAAGCTGCGTGGCTTGTCCAGAAACCAGATCTGCATTGGCCGTAGCACGCGATTCAGAGCGTGTCTTCTGCGTGCTTGAGGGCACTGGGAAGCCGTCTCAGAAGAAGACCTTTGACGCATTCAAGGACCACATCGCCAGGAACTCGACACTGGTGCATGATAAGGAATAGGCTCACAGGAAGCTTGTAGCTGCCTTGAATTTGACTAGTGAGACCTATGCTGCAGACCAGATAAAGAGGATGAAGGACGCAGACAACCCTCTCCAGAGGGTGAATCGTATCCACTCTTTTCTAAAACGATTCCTATCTGCACACACCGGGTTCAAACGAGAGGAGATAGAGGGATTCATCAACCTCTTCTCATTTGTTATGAATCCACCAGAAGAAAAGCTGGAGAAAGTGGGCATTTTGCTTGATTTGGGATTGGACTGCTCCCAAACCTTGCGTTATAGAGAGGTTTTTGGCCGAAAAAACGATTCATTTGAAGGTTTCTAGCACCCGTGTGCAAATAAATATTTTTAATCTTTATAGTGGTGAAAAATACCCGGCCTATCTGCCGCTATGAACATACCTGTCCCAGATTTTCCATAATAAGTATCTCCCTCACAGAGTATCTCACCACGCCTCATTGTCATTACTGCCTTTCCGACAACTTTCGTCCCGTCAAACGGGGTATAGCCTGCAGCAGTATGTTGTGTCTCATTGGTAATGGTCCAGGTAACATTCGGGTCAAATAACGTAATGTCAGCATCACTCCCCACAAGAAGGCACCCCTTCCGCGGGTAGAGTCCAAAGGTCTTTGCAGGATTAGTGGAGAGAAGAGAAACTAACCGTTCCATTGAGATCAAACCACGCTGAACACCAAAAGTATGGATGAGAGGCAATAGCTCTTCGGTACCGGGAATCCCGGGATAGATTGTTCTACAATCATGGGAAGAGAGCTTCTGCTCACGGGTAAACGAACAGTGATCAGTGGCTATGATGGAAATAGCACCATGTACTACTCCATTCCATAATGCAGTATTGTCTTCAGACGTTCGAAGCGGAGGAGTCATGATGTACAATGGAGCATCTTCACGATCCAAGAGTTCACGCGTCAACTGCAGATAATGGGGAGTCGTCTCTGCAGTGATCTGCACCCCTCTGACTCGCAGTTCCTGAATAGCCTGAAGTCCTGCCTTTGATGATAGATGCACAATATAGATGGGCATATCAAGTTCCTCTGCAAGACCGCCAACATAACGTATCGCATGCTCTTCCGCCTCAACGGGACGAAGCATCGCATGGGAAGCAGGAGTGAAGGGTCTATCCCCATGTTCATCCAGCAGCTGCTCAATAAGATCGTTATCCTCTGCATGGACAGTCACCATCATTTCAAGGTCTCTACAAGCAGCAAAAAGATCACGAAGCCCATCATTCTCAATGAGATAGCCCACATCCTTATAGGTGGTGAATATCTTAATGGTCCGTACACCGGCAGCCTTTAATTCCTTCAATTGTGCAGGTAAGCCATTATGCATCTCATAGACACTCTGATGCAGTGTGAAATCGATAGACATCCCCTGTTCCATAGCCGACTTACGTTTTTCTGCTGATTCAAGAAGCGTCCCGGATTTATCATGGTCTGCAAAATCAATCACCGTCGTGACACCGCCAAATGCAGCAAGACGACTACCCTCCGGGAAACTGTCCGCAGTGACCGTCCCTCTCGATACCAGATGATAATGTGTATGGGCATCAATCAATCCTGGAAGTACTATAAGGCCCTGAGCATCTATGATACGGGTATTTTCAGGAATCATCGATACATCTATTTTATCTGCTGCTGCATTGATCTTCTCGCCGCATACAAGGATTTCCCCCTTATGAGTGCTCTCTGAATCAACGAGTATACCATTCTTTATCAATATATTCATGTTTCTGTCTCCATTCATTTACGTTTCATACTTCTTTTATGAACTTAGGTTCATAAAAGATACTTGCTATATTTCCTATACCAAGGTAAAGTAGCATATATGAAACACATAACTTATTATAACCATAACATAATTACAGCACAAGAACAGATAAAACCTGAGATGAGTAATGATACATTTCTTGATCTCATACGTAAACACGGCATTACTGGATTTGATGCACCGTGCGGAGGTAATGGGACCTGTGGGAAATGCCGTATCAAGATCATATCCGGAGAAGTAACCCCGCCGGCTGAGAATGAGCTGAGGCTTCTTACTCAGGGAGAGATTGAATTTGGTATCAGGTTAGCATGCTCATGCAGTCCAAAGGGGGATGTGACGATCGATCTTTCTGCCCATGACGGAAAATCCGCAGTCATTGCATCCTCAACTATCGGTATCACTGCAGAACAAACAACTGCCCCTCGTTGTACCAAAATAGCACTTGAAGATCTGCCGGAATCATCGCTGCAGGATCAACGCAGCATTCTCACAAAGGTTCTTATCCCGGGAGAACCTAAAATGTATCAGATCCCTCATGTACTTCTGCAGACGATCTCACAAGAAGCCCTATCCCATACCGCTATTGTCCTGCGTGGTGGTATCCCCTGCCGTCTGGTAGATGAAAACAGTTCTCTCTATGGGATAGCCGTTGATATCGGGACAACCACCATAGTCCTCTATCTTGTCAATCTTGAGACAGGAGAAGTATTAGACACTTTTTCGGCATTGAATGCTCAAAAGAGTTTTGGGGCAGACGTGATCAGCCGTATAGCCTATGCAACAGCCTCTCAAAACAATAGGGTTCATTTGCAGAAAGTCATCGTCAAACAGATCGAACAGGGTATACTCCAATTGATCCAGAGTCATGCTATCAATGTGAATGAACTTATACACACAACAATCGCGGGAAACACTACGATGCTGCATCTGCTTATCGGAGCAGATACTGCAGGAATTGCAGTCTCTCCGTTTATCCCAGTCTTTACCGATGCTCTTTCGTTCTCAGCTCAGGAGCTTGGATTCTCAGCTCTTCCCGACATTCAAGTGGAACTTCTCCCTTCGGTTGCCGCCTATGTCGGTGCTGATATCACCGCAGGCATCCATGTTTCAGGGATTCATAGGAGCGAAGCTCCTGCGATCCTATTGGACATCGGAACTAACGGGGAAATGGCTCTCTCTGTTGGGGAAGAAATCCTTTGCTGTTCCACTGCTGCAGGACCGGCCTTTGAAGGTGCAAATATTACATGCGGTACCGGTGGAATCTATGGTGCTATTGATACTGTACTCATTACCGATACGATCCTTCACTATACGACTATAGCAGACAAACCTCCTATCGGCATCTGTGGGTCGGGCATCATT
>CAYYPJ010000073.1:0-6884 GCA_964473495.1 uncultured Spirochaetales bacterium | reverse complement strand
GATGTCATAGCACAACTGCTTGAAAAGGGGCTTATAGACTATACAGGGAGGCTGCTTGGCCCTAAGGAGACCGACCATCCGTGCATAAAAGAGATTGATGGAAATCCTGTTGTTCTATTAGTAGAGAAAGAACATACAGGGATAAGAGAAGACATCATACTGACCCAAAAAGATATCCGCGAAGTGCAGCTTGCCAAGAGTGCTATAGCAGCAGGATTAAAGACCCTTATGCTTGATGCCGAAGTGACAGAAAAAGAGATTGACCATCTCTATCTCGCTGGAGGTTTCGGTAGTTTTATCCATCCAAAGAGTGCAGGAATAATTGGGCTGATTCCAAAGGAGCTGGTTGACAAGACCATTGCTATAGGGAACAGTTCCGGGGAAGGAGCTGTTCGCTACTGTTTTGGCAGCGATTACCTACAGGATATACTTCACATCGCAAAGAAATGTAAGTATATTGAATTATCAGCACATAAAAGATTCCAAGACTTATATATTCAGGAGATGTTGTTTGATGTGGAGGAATAAGTATGTCACCAACAGTCAGGGATATACAACCTATTCAGAAAGCTGAAGTTCTTCAACGATCCCAAGAGATAGCAAGACATTACACATTGAGTACGGGAATACCAGTACGGATTCTTACAGACACATCCACCATCGACAGCTTCTGTCACACCTGTATAGGTAATGCTGATGCATATCCATCAATCAGCTGTCTGGAACAACACAGGCATAGTGCAAAACAAGCCGAACGGTTTGGAGGAAGCTATATCTACTTTTGTCACTCCTCCCTATTATTCTGGACTAGTCCTATCATGTATGAAGGAAACATGATTGCTTCGTTCACCGCAGGTCCTTCTATCATCACAAGCAGAGATGACATCTTAGATGAATTACGTAAGGAAGAACATCCTCTTTCCGTTCTCAAGATCAAACAAGAGCTGGAAAAGATCCATGAGATCACACCCGAACAGTCAAGAAGTCTTGCAGAAATATTATTGATGTGTGCAGGATGGGTCAATGAAAAAAGAGATAGTCTTCTTCTTGAGAGTAGTAATTATCAAAAACAACAGGCCAAAATAGCCGAATATATTCAGCAATTAAAGCAAAGCACTGCTGTGAAGCGTCAAAGTTATCCCATTGAACTTGAAAAGGAGTTATATACAACAATCTCACAGGGAAAGAAGCAACAGGCACAACGTATTCTTAATGAGATTCTTGGGAACGTCTTCTTCGCTTCAGGAAATAAAATGGAATTAATCTCTTTCCGTGTTACCGAACTCATCGTGCTCCTCTCTCGTGCCGCCATCGAGGGAGGTGCGGATACTGAAGAGACTTTAAGTATGAACTTTACGTATCTACGTCAAGTCGGACAGTTCCATTCTCTTGAAAGTCTCTCATTTTGGCTCTCAAAGGTACTTAATGAATATTCAAGTCTTGTATTCGATATACAGGACACAAAGCATATAGATCGTCTTGAACGCACACTTCACTTTATTCACACACACTATACAAACAAGATATCGTTAGAAGAAGCTTCCGAACAGGCAGCCCTGAGTCCAACCTATTTCAGTAAAGTCTTCAAGGATGAGATTGGTTTAAGCTTTACCAGATATATTAATCAGATCCGGGTGAACCATGCAAAAACTCTGCTTAAGACAACCCCCTGTACTCTCATTGAGATATCAGGTTTAGTAGGTTTTGAGGATCAGAGCTATTTCTCACGGGTTTTCAAACAAGAGATTGGTATTTCACCAGGGAAATACCGTGCACGTAGTATTCACTGGAAAAATGACAATCAGGAAATTCATACGTAACACCCCATTTCTTTAAGAACTTTTCATAATAGGCCGCATCATCATAGAATATACCACAAGATAGTACAAAATAAATTGAGAAAATTAAAGATTTATCAAAATAACCGTCGTACTGTATATATATTGCCTATCAAGGGGAAAGAGGTTAGATTCCTCTGCGAGCCCGTCACTGTGAGCACTGAGAAAGGTGTTAGCCAGATTACCTTGATATGCAATTCCGGTATAGCTTCGAGGGTCAAGCTTACATATTTTTTAAGGAGTTATCAGATGGCAGTAGATTTACTAGCCCTTTCAGGATTCCTGCAGAAAGGTAGAGCAAAAGAAGTTACCGAATTGGTACAGCAGGCTTTAGATGAAGGTATGGGAGCAAAAGAGATTCTTGAGCGGGGCCTTATGGATGGAATGAATATTATCGGCCAAAAGTTCAAGAACAATGAGGTATTTGTCCCGGAAGTTCTGATTGCAGCACGAGCAATGAACATGGGAACAGCAATCCTGAGACCATATCTTGTTGACGCCGGTGTAAAAGCCACTGGAAAGGTAATTATTGGTACCGTAAAAGGTGACTTACATGACATTGGAAAAAATCTTGTCGGCATGATGATGGAAGGAAAAGGTCTGGAGATCATTGACCTTGGAAGTGATGTAACTGCTCAGAAATATGTTGAAGAGGCAATTACACATAACGCAGACATTATTGCCTGTTCAGCTCTTTTAACCACGACAATGACACAAATGAAGGATGTTGTCATCGCTGCAGAACAAGCTGGAATCCGGGATAAGATCAAGATCATGATCGGCGGTGCACCAGTCACAGAATCGTATTGTGAGAGTATTGGTGCGGATTATTACGCGCCAGATGCAGCTACAGCTGCAGAAATAGCAGTGGGCATCTGTACTGCTCAAACACTGTGTTATTAGTCTTTTTCTCCTAAGAAGCAATATGAGTGGGAAAGAACGCATCTATAGAAATATCATAAAGTGCAGATGCATAGTATAAGTCGTTCTTTTTAAGTGACTGAACACCACAAGTTGGATACATACCCTGTTGTATGTTTCATCTTCTCATAGAAACATAATTCACGGGTTATGTTCTGGTTAATACAACGAGTACACATAGCCCATACTGATGGTTTCGGGGTTACATAACTGCAAGCATCTCTTATGAATAAGATATTTAAGCAATCATCGATCATTCCTGGCCGGGATAATCGAAAGAAATGATAGACGGATATCGAATGAGCAGAGAGGGACAGGAAATGTGTAGAGAGCTCAGCATTCATCTCACCACAGCTTTTTCAGGCTCATTCGAATGGTTTGCAAAAGAGATCAGATTAGAACAGTTCCCGGAGTTGTACGATGAAGCGGAAATGCTCTATGAATCGGCTAGACACTCACTGATGCCGCAGAGTATTCATACTCAAGCATTTATTGACTCATACCGAATAAATGACACAGGTATCCCATCGGTTGAGATCGACGGGATCACGTTTACCGGCAAGATCCTGAACAGACTGCATAAAGTCCATCGGGTCTTCCCCTATATAGCTACCTGCGGGATCGGTCTTGAAGACATAGATCCATCCACTCGAGACTTCCTTGTACCTTACTGGATTGATATCTTAAAATCAAAAGCACTTCGTATTGCACAACTACAGTTAGAAACATATCTTACAGAGAATTATCACCTGCACAGGATCAATAGTTTAAACCCAGGGTCGGGGAATGTTGATATCTGGCCCATTGAAGAGATGCCTAAGGTCTTTACCTTATTGCATGGAGGAAAAGCCGTTGGAGTCAAATTGACAGACAGCTGTCTTATGATCCCAAATAAAACAATCTCCGGTCTCTTCTTTGCCCAGGATCGTATCTATGAGAGCTGTACCTACTGCACTAGAAAGAACTGTCCTGATAGACGTACACCCTTTGAACAGAAGCTGTAATTATCATATCCTACAGTCATAGATCTTGTACCATCCCCTCCGCTGCGCGTATACCGCTTGCCCAAGCCGCAGTGATACCTCTACTTGTTCCGGCACCATCACCTGCTAAATAGATTCCATCCGATACTTTGAAGTGTTGATCCAGATAAGTGGGTTTGTTCGCATAGAGTTTAATCTCCGGGTAGTACATAATCGTCGAAGGATGAAGGATCCCTGGAACAATCGCATCCAGTTTCTTCATAGCCTTCCAAATCCCTCTAAGGACTCTGGAGGGCATCGCCAAACTGATATCACCAGGACAACAATCAGGCAAACTTGGATGAAAGTCATAGAGATCATCATTAAAACTCTCTTTTTTAGAACGTGATCCCAAACGAAAGTCTCCTACCCTCTGTATTAGGGGATTTCCCCCACCCATAAGCATAGCCTGTAGCCCAAGATTCTCAGCAAACTGCTGGCCGCTTGCCAGTGGTTCAGTCAATCCTACCGTATTCAACATGGCAAAGTTAACTAATCCATTTGCTCTTCCATGACCGACAGAATAAGAATGGCCGTTCACTGATACATATGGCTTTCCAGACAAAGTCTTGTAATGCTCTTTGACGACATGCGCATCTCCGCTATTTGTGCAGAAGGTACGAACTTTTTCTGGGAAATGGAACTTTGGATCATAATAGTCTTTAACGATGGGGTAATGTTCCAGCCTGGTCTCTAGCCTAATCCCGATATCAACAATATTATCGATGTAAGAAACCCCCAGGATATCGAGGATCTGCTGGAGAAATCTAAATCCCTGCCTGCCGGGAGCGATCAGGAGTACTGTATAGCCAATCTCCCTCTTAGAAGTCTCTATTATATGAGACGCCGCATCAAATCCTACCATCTCCTCTTGAAGAGCAAGAGTCACATCACGATACTGAAGCTCTTTCTGTAGTTGTCTAATCAGTTTAAGTCCGCCATCGGTACCAAGATGAGTTTGTTCTATCCGGAGAAGTTGTGTATCAAGACGTTCCGCACGTTGTTGATATACTTCCAATCGTGATTTTGGTAAAATAGTCGGTTTGAGAAATTCAGAGACTTTATCAAGATACTCATTTGCCTGAAACTTATTCCAATATTCAAGAGGGAAACCTATAGGATAGGTAAAATTCATCTTGCAATCATTACGCATCCCGCCGGAAGAGTACTGCAGCTTATCAAGCAGTAGTATCTTCGCATCAGGACGTTTCTCACTGAGTTCAAAAGCTGCACCCATTCCTGCAGGACCAGTCCCAACGATGATGATATCATATTGTTCCCTAGTTTTTGCTGACATAAGATACTTCCTTTCTTGTATACATCATATGCTCGTTGTTATTCACCTCTTGGGCTTTTGGAATAGACAAACTCCATCAATTGAGGAGAGTGCTTCCATTTCACTACGGTCCAATGAGAAGTCAAAGATATCAATATTCTGGATAATCCGCTCTTTCGTCACAGATTTTGGTAGTGATATGATCCCTAATTGATACTGCCATCGGAGAACGATCTGAGAGACACTCTTTTTACAGGAAGCAGCGATCTCCCGACATACAGGATCTTCAAACACAGCCCCTCGTGCCAATGGAGCAGAAGCTGAGACGGCTATCAGATGTCGTTTACAGTAGGCATTCAGTTCAATCTGTGGGTATCCGGGGTGCATCTCAATTTGGTCGATCATTGGTTTGATATGATTTGACTCCACAATAACATTCAAGTCCTCTATGGTAAAATTACTCACCCCGATCGCTTTCACTTTTCCTTCTGCATAGAGACGCTCTAATGCCATCCACGTCTCCATAGATTTAGCAGTTGGCCAATGGATGAGATAGAGATCTATATAGTCGGTATCAAGATACTTACAACTCTTCTCAAATGCCTTCAAAGCAGAATCATACCCCATTTCATTGATCCAGACCTTACTGGTGATGAATATCTTCTCACGCGGAATCTTATTCTTCTTCAGAGCCTTGCCTATGGCTCGTTCATTCTTATAGCTAGAGGCAGTATCAATGTGGCGATATCCAACGTCATAAGCATATTTAATCACATCAGTCATGACTTTTACGTCTTTGATCGTGTAGGTACCAAATCCTATCATGGGAATATGTACACTATTCCCCAAAGTCACCATTTCAGGGAAGGAGATACTACTTTGCATGGTTAACTCCTATTTGATCCTGCGGTAATGTTCTTCATGCTAAATTCACAGCCGCAATAGTTTTGTCGGTATAAATCATATTGATTACTGAGTGCAATACTTCGTGCAAATCCACTCTTCTTCTTAAAATCGTCAGGTACAAAGCCTTCCAGCCCTTCAGCAGCAGAAAACACCTGAGGAGACCGTTTATGAGGACTTATGGTCAACGTGGTACTGAAATGTGGAATATGAAGTTGGCGTGCTTTCTCACTCGTTCTCAACAGACTATAGGAAAAACACTTAGTACAGCGTCTACCCTTCTCCGGTTCGTCTTCCAGTCCATGTATCCATGCTAACCATGCATCATGGTCATATACATCCTCGATAACGGGGACTGCAAAGATTTTACCCAGTCGTCTCACTTCCTGCAGCCTTTTTTTGTACTCCGCATAGGGGAAGATATTGGAATTTGAGTAAAAGAGTGCCACGACTTCCCCGCGTTGCAGAAGCCGTTCTAACGAAGCAGAAGCACATGGGGCACAACAAACATGCAATAGATAACTTACTTTGATGCTATTCATACAAGTGAGTATATCGGAAACAGCACACATTTGTTACCCTTTAGAATACTAGTTATGAGAAAAACCTATTTGATCTCTAGGCAAAAGAGGAGCAGAATATTTCGACCATGCTCCTCTTTTCCTCACATTATATGGATCTTTTATGAATCTTGCTGAAGGAAATTTCGCATGATTGTATAACATGGATTATCTGTGATCCGTACGACATTCATTTCACGCTGTGCATGCTCTGGTGAATCAGATGCATGGGCAGTGTTGATCATGATGTTTTGCCCAAATTCCCGCCTGACAGTTCCTCCCGGTGCTTTGGTTGGATCTGTAGGCCCCAAGACCTCTCTGATCTTGCTGACAGCATTTACTCCTTCATAGACGACTACCATAC
>CAYYPJ010000072.1:10422-10933 GCA_964473495.1 uncultured Spirochaetales bacterium | reverse complement strand
CAGAAGATATCGATATCGGTCTAAACAGAGAATTTCCAGGTTTTTCAGGTACATTATCAAAAACTCAAATCAGTGATAAATTACGAAGAGTATCAAAAAAAATTGTTGATGCTGGACTCATGGATCAGGGGATTGATTCTACTGATTATACAATCTATACGAAGGATACTTCTATATCAACTACTGACCCAAGAAAGATATATTGAATATGCCTCTGCTACTAAAAAGTTATACCATATCTTTCTCAATCTGTACAAATCGAAGCCGGGGCTAGGAGTATTGTAAATCCTAAAACAGAAAAGGATATCTCTTCATTGATTGATTTCACTTTTACGGGCGTGGATAATATGCAGCCATCCTTCACGGTGCCGATAACACCAATGGGAAGGACATTTTTAGAGGAAGTCTTTTTGCTTCATGAAGAATTCTCCAGACCAGCTGACAAAATTCGCAGTTTTCGGACGAGCCGGCATATGTATGATCTGGAAAAACTTATGGACCTTCCTGAAGT
>CAYYPJ010000072.1:0-10412 GCA_964473495.1 uncultured Spirochaetales bacterium | reverse complement strand
GTAGAAGAATATATTTCAGATAAACAAACATATATGAAAGAATTATTGATCATCGAAAAACATATATTAGATTAGGTGGGTTTGATTATACAACATTGTATCCCCACACAATCAGCATTATCCCCGATGATGACAAGATTATCACAGCATGGAAGAAAGATTATAATATAATGAGAACTGAGATGATATATGGGGAGACTCTTTCATTTGAAGATTTATTAATCAGGCTTGAAGATTTACAGAATAGATTTAGGACAGTATCATGGTAAACGAAACTTAAATTTCCATGACATATGGTCCAGTCTGATGTTGCTCTTGACGAAATCCAGGAGGAACCTATAGACATCAAGCTCGAAGAATATAACTTTTATATCAGACCCAATGTAACAGAATATGTTGAGAAGTACTTCGAGATACGTAAATCAGTGTATCACCATGATAATTAGTATTTTCCCAATCCCTTTTGACGTAAGGAAACAATCAATCAAATTGTTTTGAAATACTCATGAATTCAGAGTTCTTTTTGTGAGCCAACGGATCAGTTTATCTAAGCACAAAGGGGTCATTTTATCTAAGCGCTATAGCATTGTCCCCGTTATCACCGATATTGCAGGCTGGAGGACAGAACACAGACCTCCCCGGTTAAGAGCAATAACTTTCATTCCATGCAGCCACTGGATTTACCTGTTGACCTTGCGGTTGGACTTCATCACTTTTTGTAGACTCGTCTCGTCAACCGGCCTTGTATCCAGTTTCTGTTCGTTGGCTCGAAACTTTGCCTAGGGCTCTCTTCACACAACTCCTCACGTCGCTGCACTTTCCGTCGGCTAGTAGTTCTGCCTTTTGGCAGTACCGCACCTCCAGTGGACTTTCACCACCAAGTTATTGCCCATGCCGGGCAAACTACAACCGCCGTCTCTCATCTGAGAGGCAGCGGTTCTCTATTAATAGTGCGGCGGACGCTCACCGGGATCGGAATCATCCCCGATGAGTTCTACGATATCTTCCATCTTCTGAGTGATTCTCTTTTGAGAGAGCCCCATCTCGTCGATCTTCTTCTGTTGCTGAATGACCACACTATTCAACTCTTTCAGCATGTCCTCAAGGTATGCCAAGGATACCTCCAAAGCCATTACTTTTTCTTCTTCCATGATCACACTCCTTTCGTCATGTGCAACTGTAACCAGTGTACATCGTCTTTTCACCAGCATCAACAGTCGATCTGCTTTTCTATCACCACTTGACTTATTCTTCTTTATTCAATATAGTTCGTATTCGAACTATTTGTTTTGCAACTTTTCTTCTAAGGAGCACAAGATAAAACTCTCTCAAAGTGAAAGATTTGATTCATTCCGACTCTTTTCTGAGTTGTTCCCAAAACTGATCAGAACGATCGTGCAAGACTATGAATCAAATATTGGGAAAGAATTTGCATTGAATCATTCACAGATTCAGACACTTCTTATTCTTAAACGGCATATGCTACTTAAGATGAGTGACCTATGTCATAGGATCAACTTGAAAAAGAGTTCTATGACATCAGTCATTGATTCGCTTATTCATAAGGGGTATGCACAGCGTTCCCATTCTGATGCAGACCGAAGGATTGTCATGGTCAGTTTGACCGAGAAAGGAAACAGCATTGCTGAAAGCTGCCGGAAAGAGATAGAGGAAAATCACACAAAAAGATTCAGTATGCTGTCAGAGGATGATCAGAACTCTTTTGGGGAATCCTTGAAGACTCTCAATCGAATCATACAGAAGATGGAGCATTTCTAGACATGAAACAAGCTCTTCAAAACAAGGATTTTATGGGAACCCAGTCCATAGGATCTCTTCTCGCAAAACTTTCCATACCTGCTATGGTCGGGATGCTGGTCAATGCACTCTATAATCTTGTTGATACCATCTTCGTAGGACAGGGGGTAGGACCATTAGCCATTGCCAGCCTGAGTATCGCATTCCCCATACAAATGATCATCGGCGGATTTGCACAGATGTATGGTATGGGAGCTGCATCGATCATATCACGAAAACTCGGAGAGAAACGCAGAGATGAAGCGGCCGATGCGGCCGGGACAGCGATCATGCTCACGATCATCACGGCACTGCTTATCACCCTCACCGGCCTTATCTTCATCCATCCGATCCTTAGGATCTTTGGTGCTACAGCAGCAATCATACCGTATGCTTCCGATTATCTGGGAATTGTTCTATTCGGGGCAGTATTTCTCTCATTCTCTATGTGTTCGAACAATATCATCAGATCTGAGGGAGCAGCAAAGTATGCGATGATGGTTATGGTTATCGGGACTGGGATGAACCTCATCCTAGACCCTATCTTTATTTTCGGATTTCATATGGGTGTTAAGGGAGCAGCAGCTGCTACGGTCATCAGCCAGATATCAGGAGCAAGCTTTGCATTGAGGTTCTTTGTACAAAAGAGGAGTTCCATTCCCTTTCAAAGAAGCTCGTTTCGGATAAAGCCTTCACTTGCATGGGAGTCAATCAAACTGGGCACCCCTGCTCTCGTGCGACAGACAGGAACAAGCATCATGGTTCTTACGGTAAATAATATGTTAAGGATCTACGGCGGGGATCTTGCAATAGCTGCATGCGGGATGATCATCAAATTGATGACCTTCTTTCTTATGCCGATGTTCGGTATCGTTCAGGGATTCCAGCCGATCGCAGGATACAACTACGGGGCACAGAAATTCGATCGGGTAAAAGAGGTGCTTCAAAAAAGTATCTGGGTCACTTCGGTCATGGGTCTCTTCTCAATGCTCATCATAGAATTATTCCCCAGGACCCTGCTCTCGATGTTTACCCATGATAAGGCTCTTCTTGTTCTTGCAGCTCCGGCCCTGCAGATTGTCATGGTGACTATACCGTTCATAGGTCTTCAGACTATAGGATCCGCATTGTTTCAGAGTATTGGTAAATCTGTACCGGCACTCATCCTGGGATTAAGCAGACAATTCATTCTTTTGATCCCGCTGGTACTCATACTGCCGAATTTCTTCGGGCTGCAGGGAGTATGGGCCTCATTCCCAATCGCAGATACATTTGCTACCCTGATCACAGCTGTCTGGCTCTCCTTCGAGATCAAACATCTCAACAGGATCCACTTTGAGTCGCTTAATCCTGTTGAGAGATATCCGAAGAATTAGGTCACATCTGCACTGTTCTTAGAGTTGAAACAATACCGAAGCTCCCACTCTACCAGTCAATGTTTCAAAGTCAGGATCTTCAGACCACTCGTCAAGATCATATACATCACCAATAAAGTACACGCTCAGGATTGTGGATCCAAGGATCAGATCTGTCTCTACCTTGATATTGTATCCCCAGTCCATCGGATCCACGTCATAGTCAAGAAATACTAGATATTTAGGTCCTGCAGTAAGCCCAACTCCTACGATACCGAAATCGGCATAGAGCCCTGCATTGAGATTAGTCTCTACAACCTTCCCCAGGAAATCGAAATCTCCATAGTAGATAGTATTGATACCTACCTGAAAGATACTGATGTCAAATCGAGCTTCAGCCCCATAGGAGAAGTTCTCTATCTCAAAATCAAAGTCCTCGAAATCCATCTCACCTAATGTCATATTCGAGTTATACAAAGCAGTCGGACCAACCCAGATACCATCAGCAGCAAACACTGATACAGGGACAGCTACTATGAGTACTATGCTCATGATCATTGCAATCTTTTTCATTGGTTCCCTCCAAATATATTGAGGATCCTTTCGTTATACATGACCTCTATTGTCATGCAATCATATACCATCCTCATACCTTCTCATACAAAGAAACAGGCTGAATGTTACAAACCGGACTATACTATTGCCGGGATCCGAGATAAAACGGTATACTGGTATGGTGAAGAAGCCTTATATTCATCTATTGGAGATCATACTTATCATGACACTCAGTCTATTGACAACCGGTTGTTATATTCTCTCCCAAAGCGGGACTTTTCTGGCAGACCGGATAAGTACACGTTCTTTCAAACAGGTGTTATCGGATCCTGCGGTTTCAGATGAGACCCGAATGTTCCTCAAGGAGGTAGAGCGGATCAACGACTTTGCCACTAGGTATGCCGGGTTAAAGGCTTCAAAGAACTATACCGTTTATAGGAACCTGAACAGGGACCATCTTGCATACATTGTCTATGGTGCAGGACGTTTTTCCTTCGAAAAACATATGTGGGACTTTCCTATTGTCGGCTCACTCCCCTACAAAGGGTTCTTCAAACTTTCTGGTGCAAAAAAAGAGCAGCAGAAGCTTATCGATCAGAAGTATGATACGTGGATCAGTATCGTAGATGGTTTCAGTTCTCTGGGATTCTTCAAAGATCCGCTCTACTCCTCTATGCAGGAATATTCACCTTACCATTTAGCCAATCTCATCTGTCATGAACGTACGCATGCTACTATATGGGTAAAGAATCAAATAGACTTCAACGAGCAGCTTGCATCATTCATAGGGGAAAAAGCCGCTGAAGCATATGTAAGAAGAAATTACGGTGGAGAAAGTACAGAATACACTGATATCTTCAAACAGAAGCATGATCAAGAACTCTTTATTCAAGCTGTATTCAATCTGCGTACCCAATTGACAACACTCTACAAAAATACCGCACTCTCAGAACCTGCACGCTTAAAAGAGAAAGAACGGATCATCAGTGAATTCAAGATACGGTTCGCAGAAAATCATGATAAAGACTATCTGACGGATCAATACAGCCGTATAGCAGAACTTCCCATCAATAATGCATTCATCGCAATATACGGAGTCTATTATGAACGTATGGATCTGTTTTCTGATATCTATACCTATTGCGGTGAGGATCTGAAGACGATGATCGAACTTCTACAGAGCTTCGATGGGACAGAAGAAGACCCCGTCCCGACATTGCAGGAACTCATAGCATCGAATCTCTCACAATAACTGCAGCAGCTTCAAGATGCGTTGTCTGAGGGTAGAAGTCATATGCTCTCATTTTGTCAATGTGGTACCCGCGCCTCAGCATGATCTTTAAATCACGTGCCAAGGTGACCGGATTGCATGAGATATAGATGATCTTCTTCGGTCTCCATGAGAGCATGATATCAACGACTGAAGAAGGTAATCCAGTACGGGGAGGGTCTACTACGATCAGATCTATACCAAACTCACCTTTATTCTTGATCCAGTTCTCAACAGTATCAGAATAGAATAGGACCTTATGCAGATCAAGATTCTTCTCTGCGAACTGCAGGCATCTTCGATCACGCTCTACGGCAATCACCTGATCATAGCGATCCTGCAGGAATGCAGCGAAGGTACCCACTCCTGAAAAGAGATCCATTGCCTTGGACCCGGAAAGATCGGAGAATAGATCATCCAGCAGACTGCTCAGCATGATCTGGTTGGACTGAAAGAAGACTTCCCCATTTATGACAAACTTTCTGGACGGAAGATATTTCGGAGCTATGGTCTGAACGGTCGTTGTCTCCTCGATAACAGCACCATCATCTCCTGCAACTGTCTGTATAGTATGCAGATGGTGAGAAAATTGTCTTTTTCTCTGTGCAGCAGCTTCTTTATGTGCAGGAAGAGAGAACCAGGACTCCTTCTGCTGTGAAAGCAGCTGATTCAGCCGATGATCCAGGATAGGACACATCTGAATATCTACGACATCAGAAGTGTTCTTTCCGAGAAAACCTGCTCGTCTGTGCTGTTTGTCAATATGAAATTTGGCACGCGTGCGATACTCCCAGAGAGGACCGGGGACTACCTGATAGTTCTTATCTAAGCTGTCTACATCGATAGAGCCGATTCGAGCCATCGTGTCTCTGAACACGGCACGTTTCATCTCTATCTGATGGGTATCCTTCACATGCTGAAGGTCACATCCGCCACAGATACCATAATAAGAGCACTTAGGTTCTCCTCTGATTTCAGAGGGTGTGATAAGCGTATCAATCACGGCACGGGCAAAATCATGCTTACATTGAGTCAGCCTGATAACGACCTCTTCTCCCGGCAGTCCGCCGGAGACAAAGACTACACGTCCATCAGAAAGATGTGCTAAGCCGTCTCCTCCGCTGACGATCTTCTCAATAGTGACTTTCACTCGTTTTCCCACTTTGTTCTCGCTCATAGATATTCGCTCCTGATCAGGCTTTTGCCACCATTATATCAAGGATCAGTCTATCAGTCTCTTCCATCCCCTGGGTACTAATCTTAACTAGATTACGAATACTCTTCTCAATATCATCTTCTATGATACCTTCCAAACCGGAGACTTCCAGATTATCGAGTGCTAACAATGCAGATCTAAATGCAGATTCCACGGAGGTAGCGACTTTCAACGAACAGCTTGTCTTTGCCCCGTCACAGATTATTCCTGCGAGGTCTCCGATCATATTGTTAATGACCGCATAGACAGCCTGAAGGTTACCGCCGAGCAGCCACACAATACCGCATCCGGCACCGATGGCGGCAGTCGTAGCCCCACAGAGAGCAGAAAGTTTCCCAATCCCCTGTTTTATATGAATAGCTACAAGATTACTGAGGGCTAAAGCCCGTATAAGTCTCTCTTCCGATACGGCAAGTTTTTCGGCGATTGCGACTACCGGGAGGAATACGGTTATTCCCTGATTCCCGCTGCCGGAGTTTGTCATGACTGGCATCATGCACCCGGCCATTCGAGCATCGGCTGCTGCTGCTGCCAATTCGACTGCAAAATTCTTCATATCTTCTGCAAGGATCTTGCGATCGATATTGTGTTGTATCGTCTTTCCGACACGAAGACCGTAATCCTTTAAAAGCCCTTCATCCGCTATCCTGCGATTCATGGCAGCACCTTCTAAGAGGAATGCTATAGTCTTGTAGTCGCAGGTGAGGGCAAAGGTGTAAATCTCCGATATACGTGTCTCTACCGGTCTTTCGACCCTCGACTCTATAGGGAGTCCCTCATGGAACAGGATCTCTTTCCCGTGTATGATATCGGTTATACGGCGATGTTCCCGTTGAATGATAACACATGCCGAATCATCATCAGTGATAAGTTCTACTTTTACATAGAGTTTCTCAGGCACAACGGCTCTCTTTGTCGTGACTAGTTTCTCATCAACGATCCGTACAGCTGCTGCTATATGTTCTTCAGTCACATCTTGCAGGACTTCAAGTCCTTTATCGGCATCTCCTCCGACCGCTCCCAATGCGGCTGCAATGGGAATTCCCACCATATGAGTCCCCGGGATACCTACTCCCATAGCATTCTTTATGATATTACTACTCAATTCAAGGTTAATCGAACGTATCAGTTCTCCTGATACATGCAACACTTCCCGTGCTCGAGCACAAGCAAATGCGATCGCGATTGGTTCGGTACACCCCACAGCAGGAATCAGTTCATTCTTCAGAAGGTCTAGATAGACTCCCTTTTTGTTACACATACAGCATCTCCAATCAGTACATCCTTTGACGTTCTTTATCCTGCCTCACTCGACGAGCTGACATGGACATAGTCAATCCCCCGCAAATCGCCAGGTTGTTCAGAACATACCTCACTTTTCATAGGAGGGGGACGCTATTAGTATATGCCTTGTTAGTGGCTTATGCCACTAATAAGATGCAACAAATCACAACATATCTTATATAGGTCCTGAGATGCTCCCACACTAACGTTTTCCAGTAACGACGATCAAGGAGCTAATCGTTCTGTATCTGTTCATCTGCAAGACTGCAAAATCTCTCCACATAGCCGGAAAGAAGATCTATCCCCTGCTGCCAGAACTCCGTTGTCTCAATATCAAACCCGACTGCAGCTGTCACGGCCACAGCGGAATCACTTCCTGCCATCTGAAGCATCTTTACATACCGTTCACAGAATTGATCCCCGTCCTGCAGATATTGGGCATAGAGTCCCATCCCAAAGAGTTGTCCAAATGCATAGGGATAGTTATAGTAGGCAAGGTCGGTATTATAGTAATGACCTTTCACTGCCCACATATAAGGATGAAGAGCTTCTGGATCCAGTCCATCACCATAGCTCTTCTTCTGTGCATCGATCATCAGAGCACAGAAGTCCTGCACGGTGAGCTCTCCTTTTTGTCTTCCGGCAAAAACTGCCTGTTCAAAATAGAACCGGCTGAGTATATCGATGATGGTCTGCGTGGCATTCATCAAAAAGGATTCTATCAGGGGCAGACAATCAGTGTCGGATGCTTTTCGGAGGGCTCCGTTGAAAATGACAGCCTCTGCAAAGATCGATGCTGTCTCTGCTAGAGTCATGGGATAATCCCTCAGTAGACCGGGAGTCCTCTTGAGAATATCCCCATGAAAGGCGTGACCCAATTCGTGGGCTACGGTGGATACACTTGAGAAACTCCCGTCAAAGTTACATAACACACGACTCTCTCCGGCTAACGGGAAATGTATACAGTAGGCTCCGCCTACTTTTCCCACATCCGGTTGCGCATCTATCCAATGATGTTCAAATGCATAGGAGGCAAACTCCCCCATGGGGGTATAGAAGTCAGAGAATTGTTCAATGATAAAAGCCTTTGCATCCTCGAAGGACCAACGGGCTCCTCCCTCTCCCACCGGAGCAAACAGATCATAGAATGCCAGACGATCCAATCCAAGCAGTTGAGCTTTCTTTCTCAAGTAGGTAGTAAACAGTGGTTTTGCTCTCTCTAGAACTTCTATAAGTGTATCAAGAGTCTTCTGCGTAATACGTGACTGACTCACGGAACGATCCAGACTGGATGCATAGGAACGACGTCTATCGAGTGATACGGAAAAGCCTTTGACACCGTTCAATGCAGATGCTAACGGGATCTCATATTCTTTCCAAATAGCGATCTCCTTTCGGAATGCACGTTCTCTGATCGCTCTATCATGATGGAAAGCTAATGCCCGTAGTTCTATCACACTCTTCCTGCTCCCGGTATCTTCATCCCAGAAGGCTGTTGCTGTTGAGGAAATTGATTCCTGTAATCTCCTCCATGCATCACCGCCCGCACGCTGAAGATCAGCCGCGAGAGATTCAAGTTCAGGAGACATGAGATGCTTATGATTCTCTATCATCTCGGTGAGGATGAACGCATAAGGGATGAACCGGGCATCTTGTGCACACAACTTTTCAATGTCCTCTGCGTGAGAGGCCAGTGCATTGGTGATAGCGACTTTAGCGACTTTCACTTTCATTGCGATCTTCTCAATACGCTGTAATCCATCGATTGTCTCTTTATCACGGGTATCTACCGAGAAACGGCAATATGCATAGGATTCCAGATTCTCATAGAGATTCACCATCATATTGAGATGACTGACCACATCGCTCAGCCAAAACTTCATATCATCAGAATTCTCCGGTATCTCTTCGACATCTGATGCTAAAAGGCATACAGCCTCACAGGTCTTATACAGCAGGTTAATATTATCGGTAAAGGAATCACTTGATAATCCGGAATAGATCGAATCAAGCGACCAACGAGGATAGGTATCCATGTGTCACTCCTTGCTAGACGGTATTGGGCAGCAGTGTTGTGCTGCTTGCCCTATTATCAGTGCAGAGAGAGGGTACGTCAAGATGGATTTGGAGTCGTTGCCTTCAGTGGAACTACAAATTCAGGTTGTAATCGGCGATCTTATTGATAAGTGTCCTGCGGGAAATTCCTAATTCTTCTGCAGCATGGGTTCTGTTGCCTTCCCATCGCTGTAATGCACGGACTATGGCATGCAGTTCTATCTCTTTCAGGGTTTCTGGTTTGCTCGTGTTATCCGAGGCTGCAGATGCAGTCCGGGCTGGAGACTCCTCTTCGATCTGATGCAGGACAACTCCGCGCAGCTCAATGTCACAGGACTGCAGCTCATCGGTTTCAGCAAAGATCACTCCCCTTTCCAGAATATTCTCCAATTCACGAATATTCCCCGGGAAGCTGTATGCATGAAGGGCCTCAAAGGCCTCTTCTGAGATACCTTTGACTGAAAGCCCCATCTGTCTATTGAGTCTTTCCAGTATGTGTGCCGAAAGCACTTCAATGTCCTCTTTCCTCTTCCGTAACGGCGGGATCTCAATTCTCACGACGTTCAAACGATAGAAGAGATCCTCACGCAGGCTGCCTTCACGGACCTGATCTTCTATCTGTTTGTTCGTAGCGGCGATGATACGGACATCGATCGGTATGGAGGAAGTACCTCCAAGGCGGATTATCTTACGCTCCTGGAGGATTCGAAGGAGTTTTACCTGCAGTAAGAGCGGCATGTCACCAATCTCGTCAAGAAACAACGTTCCACCAGAAGCGACTTCGAACATACCGATCTTCCGCTGGACTGCCCCGGTGAATGCTCCTTTCTCATAACCGAACAACTCACTCTCCAACAATTGTTCCGGAACGCCTCCAATG
>CAYYPJ010000071.1:0-11047 GCA_964473495.1 uncultured Spirochaetales bacterium | reverse complement strand
GTACTTGCTGAAGAAAGAGAAAAACAGCAAAATCTCTTTAAGGGCAGGAGACATCTTTCCCGGATAGTCCCTGCCCCTGTCACGATTGTACTAGATTATCCATTCATCTATCAATGACAGTACCATCTTATGAGAGAGTGGAGATAGTATGAAGAAAATCCTGAAGAAGCATGTGATCTATAAGAGACCCTGTCTTTGAGAATAGGATCTCTCATGGAATAATCTGATCAATAGGTGGTGTCTGCGAACTCTACCCAGCCCCCTGCTGCTATAAGAGTCTTATCGAATGCAGAAATGGTAAAGGGTACTGAGAGACTCTTCCCTGTATCATTGGAGAAAGTGAAACTCATTGCTTCGAGATCTGTTTTGACCCTGCAGAGATTATCAGAGAATGTCGTGAATAACTTCTGAACCGTCTCTTTTGGAAGTTCTACTGCCATCATGCCGCAGTTGTACATGTTCTGACGAAAGATTCGTGAGAAGTTCTCTGCAATGACCAAGTGGATACCATTGACCTCAAGGGCCCATGGTGCATGTTCTCGAGATGATCCGCATCCGAAGTTACTTCTGGTCACGATCACCGTAACTCCTTCCAGATCCGTATTGGGATCGAACCCTTCAAGTATTAGATCTTCAAGGAGAAATGGCTGCAGTGCTTCCTTAGATATCTCTGTAAGGTATTTTGCCGGAATGATCTCATCAGTGTTTATATCGTCTCTATCTAGGAACAGGACCGTGCCGGTGAATGAATCTGTTGTAGAAAGCATGCTATTCCCCCTTATATTCTGGTGCATATGATAAGATACCGTTGATTGCCGTTGCCGCTGCTGATGCAGGACTCATCAAATGGACCATGCCGCCTTTCCCCATTCTTCCGTTGAAGTTGCGGTTTGTGGTTGATGCACACACCTCGCCACTTGCCAAAACTCCATTGCTCATGCCGAGACATGCCCCGCAAGTCGGGTTTGTGACACAAAAACCGGCATTCATGAAGATAGTGATCAATCCCTCTTTAAGTGCCTGCTTGAAGACTGCCGGCGTTGCAGGTGACAAAATACCTCGTACGCCCGGAGCAACAGTGTGCCCCTTTAGTACCTTAGCAGCAGCTCTCAAATCTTCGATTCTTCCATTCGTGCAGCTTCCTATATAGACCTGATCGATTTTTGTCTCTTTGAACTCGGCAATAGGTCGTACCTGATCTGGTTTGTATCCGAAGGTAGTGACCGGTGCGAGATTATCCACATCAATCTGCACGATGTCGGCATAGTGGGCATCTTCATCGGCTTTCCAGAATGAGTATGCAGAGAGTGCATCTGCTTTTGTGTCAAAATCATCATGTATGAACTCCCATAGGTAATCTACGGTCGTCATATCGGGGTAACAGATTCCTGAGGTCCCCCCTGCTTCAACTGCCATATTGCAAAGTGTCATTCGCTCGGCCATGGAGAATCTATCAACCACCGGACCGGTGAACTCTATCACTTTATTTGTTGCACCGTTTACCCCAAGTTTGGCGATGATCGCTAGAATCACATCTTTTGCATAGACTCCCGGTTTCAATGTTCCGGTAACAACGAGCTTTATCGTCTCGGGAGTCTTGAAACTACATACCCCTTTGAGTATGCCTACTTCCAGGTCTGTAGTTCCTACCCCAGCTGCAAAAGCACAGAATGCACCATGAGTGCAGGTGTGAGAGTCCCCCATGATAACCGTAAAACCCGGTCTGACGAATCCTTTCTCAGGAAAGAGTGCATGGCAAACACCATTTGCGCCAATGTCAAAGAAGTCTTTGATCTTATGTTTTCGTGCCCAGGTCCTCATGATCTTTTCCTGTTCTGCAGTCTTTGAATCTTTTGCAGGGCTCACATGATCGATTACAGCTTTGATCTTATCGGGATCAAAGACCCGGTCTTTCCCCCGTGCGATCAAATCGTTGATAGCGATCGGGGTGGTGATCTCATGACAAAATACCCGATCAAGCGCAAGAATACTGATATCTTCGCCCTGCGAATCTATCAGGTGTGAAGCGAAGATCTTTTCTGCTACAGTCTTTCCCATATCTGCTCCTCGTTATTCAGCATGTTCCCATGCGTCTGTTTATATTAGTGGCCATCTCCGGAGAACGTTTTCGGGGGTGATACGATCCAAATAGCCTTCAAACTGGTTTCCCCGCTGTTGATCAGTGTATGGGGAACACGAGACGAGAAAGAGACGCTGTCGTCGATTCCCAATTCGTAGGTATGAGATCCATAGACCAACTGAGCTTCTCCCTCGAGTATGATTCCCATCTCCATTCCCGGATGGCCGAACTCATTGTTCCCTCGTCTGCCGTTTGGTGCAATTGATAGTTCCACCACCTCAAATGCAAAATCTTCCTGTGAGTTTACCGGTGGAGAGAGTTGTTCATAGAGTACATGCTGAAGCTCCATATGATTGCGATCCTCTTTGTGAACGATCTTGACCGGTAGAGGCTTTCGATAATTTCGAAAGAGGTGTTCAAGATCTATGTGCAGTTCATTGGTGATCGCAAGCAGTGTATCCATAGATGGGGAGACATGATTGTGCTCAATCTGTGATAGAAGACTGGTGCTGACCCCAATAGCTTCCGATAATGTTCGCAGTGTAAGTTTCTGTTGTTCCCGAACGCGTTTGAGTTTGTCCCCAAAACGATAGGTTGTTCCCTTTCTCTCGGCCATATATTACGTCTTATCCTATCCAGGAAAGTTTATAAATACTAAAACTATATAAGTATGTATAAACGTCAAAGGGATCTATAGTCAAGATATCATGTGGCGGTTATGAGAAAAAAGTGATATTCTTATGCAATACAGACGTATACCAGGAGGAAGCCGTATGTTTGTCTCTCATAGAGATGAGATTGAAAGAAGAAGATTATCATCATCTGCCCTCAATGGAGTCACAAAACAAGTCCTTATCGGTCCTGACCAGGGATGGGAGGACTATGTTATGAGAATGTTCACTTTAGATGTCGGAGGATATACTCCAAAACACTGTCATGCATGGTCTCATGTCATCTATAGTGTTGAAGGTGATGGGATGCTGATCATAGATGGAAAAGAGTGTCAGGTACGGGCAGGCTCAACAGCATATGTAGACGGTGGATTAGAGCATCAGGTACTGAATACAGGAGATACTTCTTTTGTCTTTATCTGTATCGTTCCGAGAGAGGGGGATGTGTGACCGTGAAAGAGGGCTTCGATAGAATATCAAAGCCCTCTTTCGCAGTGATTACAAAGACATGATACGCAAGCTTATGGGAGAAGGATGTCTGAGATTGCCTGCTCAAAACTCTGTTTTGGCAGTGCACCCATAGAAGCCTGCGGTTGTCCCTCCATGGGGACAAAGAGAATTGTAGGTATACTGCGTACTTGAAACATGGAAGCAAGTTCCTGCTGTTCCTCAGTATTTATCTTATAGATATTGATCTTCCCCTCATAATCAGAAGCAAGTTCCTCTAACACCGGTGCTACCATCTTGCAAGGTGCACACCAATCGGCATAAAAATCAATGATACAGGGCTTGTCCCCCGCGAATTTCCATTCCTTGCTCTCTTCCCAGTTAAATACCTTTGCCTTGAATGTATCAAGCGTTAAATGTTCCATGTTTTACCTCCATATGTATCTATATTTTATAACTTTTCGTTTAAGTTGAATATCTTACTAAAATAATAATATTTTCTGAAAAGTCAAATACTTTTTATATCTGGGAGACTATTATAGTGTTGAAAATCATGATACGCTTCAGTATCTCGTAAAAACACAGTCATAAGTACACTGAACATGGAGGGGGGATAATGAAACGCATAGAGATTCTATGTTTCGTGATCGTATTGATGTCTGTAGGATTCCAGATCTCTGCAGCAGTATTGCCTGGTGCCTTAGGTGAGATAGAGGATGGGAACACCACGATTCAAGGAATCAATGGGTATCTTGTTATTCCCAGCGCTGAACCGGCATGGGGAGGGAATGATCTCACGATAACAACAGGCTACTCAGTGAGTTTCTCAGGCAGTCTCAATCATCTACCATATGTCCAAGTGGGATTCAACCATGATTTTGAGGCAGGTCTTGCATCAGAACTCTCAAATAATTCTATTGATCTACTGCTTAATGGGAAATGGCGATTCAACAGGAGCGGTGACCGTTCACTTGCCGCAGGGGTGAATGGACAGTTCCTCGATATCACTTCATCGATGGACTGGGCGGTACAGCTCTATTTTGCCTCCACATTCAAAAGTACCTTTATTGATTGGCCTGCAAAGACTACGATCCTTGTCGGCTATACATTGGACGGTAGCCCTGACACTGATATAGATTTTGGTTTGGGCTTTCAGGTGCCGTTCATGGAGGACTTCTTCAGTGGTAAAGTCGATTTCTTGCTGGACTACGGGAATGTATCTTATTCAGCACAACCGAAGAGTGCAGATGCTTCTCATCGAGGAATGCTCAATATTGGATTCCGACTTCTTCCAGTCAAGCTGGCAAAGGGTATGTATCTCTCTGCTGATCTTCGTGGATTAGATCTCTTTGATGGCGCAGACCGTGCAGCAAGTCTTGGTCTAGGAATATCATACCAGCCGTAAATACTGAACAGGGAGTATCCCCGATCCATGATATGAAGAGAGACTTCTTTTTTCAAGAAGTTCTTCTGCAGGATGAGTGAGAAAGTATAGACTGGATGAAGAGATCTTCAGGTGCTGTTCGTACATATGATAGTACTAAGAGAGATGAGAGAAGTGAGCATGGCAGTGAATTTCTGAGAACGGAAGAAACATCTGTTTGACGACCTGGATCATGACTGCATAAAATAGATCCTACTTTGCAGAGGTGTTTATGAGGCTCTTGCATACATCTGATTGGCATATCGGCAGATCCTTATACGGCCAGCACCGATATAAAGAATATGTCTCCTTCCTTGACTGGCTGGCTGTGACTATCGAAGACCAGCAAGTCGACGCCCTGCTGGTCTCCGGTGATATCTTTGACACAACGACTCCGAGTAACAGGGCTCAGAGTCTCTATTATCGATTTCTCTCAACGATAGCAGCCTCCTCCTGCCGTCATGTCATCATCACTGCAGGAAATCATGATTCTCCCACTTTTCTTGATGCCCCGAAAGATCTTTTGAAGGGAATGCATATCCATGTGATCGGTACGTTACCCGATGATATCAATCAGGAAGTGCTTGTGCTTCACGATAAAAAGGGGAAAGCGGAGGCTATTATCTGTGCTGTCCCGTATCTCCGTGACAGAGATCTTCGCAGTGTAGAAGCAGGCGAGAGCTTGGAGGATAAGGATGCGAAACTGATTCACGGTATAGAGCAGCACTACCAGATAGTCGCTGAGAGAGCAAAAGTGCTGCAGGCAGAAATCGGTAAGGTCCCAATCATAGCGATGGGACATCTGTTTACCGCCGGCGGAATCAGTGTCACAGGAGATGGAGTACGAGAACTCTATGTGGGTTCACTGGCCCATGTTGGGAGTAATCTTTTCCCTGAACTCTTTGACTATGTCGCATTGGGACATCTGCACGTTCCCCAGATAGTGGGTAAAGAGGATCGTATCAGATATAGCGGTTCACCGATTCCTATGGGGTTTGGTGAGGCGGGAACACAGAAACAAGTGGTCCTCGTCGATTTCTTCGAAAAGAAAGCACAGGGGCATCCAAAGATAACTACTCTTTCAGTACCACTGTTTCAGGATTTGAAGAACATATCAGGGACGCTGGAAGAGATCCTGCATCAGCTTTCGTACCTCATTGAACAGAAGCGTGATATCTGGGTGGAAATAGAGTATACCGGCAGTCGTCTTGCAGGCGAACTGCAGCAATCCATTGAAGAGCTCGTAGAAGGCAGTACGTTAAAAGTCCTGAGAATACGGAACATGCGTATCGTAGATCGAGTAATTACCCTGAGTGAAGACGATCAGACCCTTGATGATATTGATCCGCTTGATCTGTTCGATCGCTGTCTTGATGTCCATCAGGTCACTGAAGACGAACGACCGGAATTGATAGATGCATATAAGCAGATCCTACAGGAACTCGAAGAGCATGACGAACTGGCAGAATAACAGGTGAGTAAGTGAACTACCCAGTATGAGAGCAGGGAGCTTGTGATAGTGATCTTCCAGTTGATAAGAAGGCATAAAGCTATACAGTAAGTAGAAGACAGGACTGATCTCTCTTCATATACAGGCCCATTGAAGTAGGCAGGACAAAAGAGAGACGCGGTAAAAGATATAAAAGTGTTTTAGCAGTTCGATACGGTGCAGTATATTCGGATCTAGAAGCAGAAGACTGTGCCAACATACAAACGGAATCATGAGGGAGGTACAGGCAATTTCTCCCCGGACCAAAGGACGGAGTTCCCTTGCCTGATTTTTATGAGAATCCTATCAATACGATGTAAGAATCTTAATTCGCTCTATGGAACCTGGCATATAGACCTCACAGCCCCAGAATATGTAGCAGATGGAATATTTGCCATAACAGGGCCGACCGGAGTGGGAAAGACCACCATCCTGGATGCTATCTGTCTCGCCCTCTATGGAAGAACCCCGAGGCTTCTTGCAGTGAATGCCGCCGGCAATGAGATCATGTCACGAAATACGGGGGAGTGCTTTGCTGAAGTAGTGTTCAAAACACGCAGTGGAACCTATCTTGCACATTGGGGACAGCATAGAGCCCGAAAACAGCCGAACGGAAAGTTGGCACAGGTAAGACATGAGTTATCAGATGAACCGACAGGCAGAATCTTAGCCTCTAAGATAAAAGATGTCTCCCGGCTTGTGGAAGAGAAGACTGGTATGACTTTTGAAAGGTTTACCCGGTCTATGATGCTGGCACAGGGGCGTTTTGCAGCTTTCCTGCAGGCATCTCCCAGTGAACGTGCTCCCATATTGGAACAGATCACCGGGACTGAGATCTATAGTGACATCTCAAAACTCGTGCATACGAGAATGCATGATGAACAGGTAAAGTTGTATGAACTACAGGCCGAATCACGTGGTATCGTTCTGCTTAGTTCTGACGAGAAGGATCAATTACAGCACGATCTCTCAGGAGCACGGAGTGACAAAGCCCAGAAGAGCGCACGATCACAATCGGTAGCTGTTTCGCTGCACTGGCTTTCTGATATAGCACAAGTGGAAACTGAGATAGTTGATATAACTAAAAAGAGACAGCTTGCGGCGAAAGAAGCTGATGAATTCGCTGCTGAGCGTACTCAGCTGCAGCGTGCGCAGAATGCCCTCACCTATGAAGGGGACTATGTGAAGCTGCTCGCTTTTCGTGATGACCATACAAAGACGAAGACAGATTGGGAGTATGCAGTACTTCAGAAAGCTGAGGCAGAGAGACTGCTGGAAAAAGAGCGTCTATCTCTGGAAAAAGCGAAGACTTCACTGGCAGATCAGCAAAAAGAACAAGAAGAGCAGCTGAAGATCATAAAAGATGTAAGATCGCTTGATACAAGGATCAATGAACAGCAGAAAGTAGTTACAAAGGCCGAAGAGTCTCTCAAAAGTCTTGAAGATGATAGAAAACGAAATCAGGAAATACTGGAAGAGGTTGAGGAGGAACAAAAGAACCTGCAGAGCGATCGGGATATGATAGCCGATTATCGAGCAGATCATCCTCATGAACAGGACCTTGTCACAGAGAGCTCTGGTATCATCCAGAGCATCACACAGCTTAAATCCTGCAGATCCATGCTAGCTGCCGATGAACTATCGCTTAAAACCCAGCAGATAACTGTAACTGCGTGTTCTCAGAAAGCAGTACGCTGCGAAGAGGAAGATACTGCGTATCAGAAGCAGTTGTCCAGTGCGGCAGATACGTTACATAAGATCAGGGAACAGCTCACAAAGCAGCTTGATGGGAGGGAACTTCGTGAATACCGATCAGATTATGATCATCTGCTCAAAGAGCGGGAACTTCGTATGAAGATCGTTGATCTTGAAGATGAACGGACAAAATTAATCAAAGGTACTCCCTGCCCGCTCTGCGGCTCCCTGGAGCATCCCTATGCAGATGATTTTGCCCCTGAGCTCGAAGAGGTGCAAACGGCTGTTGATCAGCTTCACCAGTTCATAGAACAGATTGAACAGCGTAAGGAAGAAGTCGCTGTAGGGCAGAATACGTACCATGATCTTCAACTCTCGGCAGAACGATCAGTCTCAGAGGTCCAGAGGGTGAAGCATGAGATGAAGAATGCACAAAAGGAACTTGAACGTATAGAGGAGATTTGTGATACCGAGAAGAACCGTGTTGAGAAACTTCTTGAAGAGATCAGAAAAGAACTCACGAAGTATGCTTTGCATGCTGATATTACCAAAGATCCCGATAGCGTTGTCACTGAACTTCATGAGAGGATTGATGCATGGAAGGACCTCCTGAAAAATGAGGTTCTTCTTGCCGACAAAGGTAGCGAGATACAGCATAAGCACTCTGAGCAGAATGGGATCAGACAGGCATTGGATAAGCAGATTGCCTCTTCCAGAGGGGCATTTGAAAAGGATTCTGCAGTGTTACATGACCTGAGACAGAGCCGCAGAGACCTCTTTGATGATAAGGATGCTGATGAATATGAGCGGAAACTTGCTGATGATCTGCAGCAGAGCGTCCATAATAGGGATGCTGTGAAGGAACAATACGATTACCTTGGGCATAAGGTATCTCAGCTGCATGATCGAATCACTCAATTGAAAAAAGAGGCAGAGGATAAGCAGCAGATAGTGGATGATCAGGAGGGTATCTTTCTTGGTAAGATCCAGACAGCCGGATTTGTTGATGAACATGACTTCTCCTCAAGTAGTATCCCCCACAATGAACTGAAGATATTACAGGACAGAGCGAAGCGTATTGATGAACACGTGCAGCAGCTGGAAGTGCAGTTGACAGATAGAAAACAACACATAACATCCTTGAAGAGTCAAGAGCGAACAGTGGATAGTTATAAGGACTTACAGAGAGAACAAGAGTCTCTGTCTTCTGAAATTGATGGGTTGATGCAGTCGATAGGGGCTATGGAAGAGCGGCAGAAGACCTATGAATCAGATCGTAAACAGAAGGATCTGCTCTTTTCCCGCATTGAGAGACAACAGGGGGAGACTCTTCGCTGGTCTAGATTACATGATCTGATAGGATCTGCTGATGGAAAGAAGTTCAGGAACTTCGCACAGGGAATTACCTTTGAAGTGATGGTCTCTCATGCGAACAAGCAGTTGGAGAGACTTACTGACCGGTATCTGCTCATTCGTGATGGACAGAAGCCGCTAGAGCTCAATGTAGTTGATAATTACCAGGCAGGACAGATCAGATCCACGAAGAATCTCTCAGGAGGTGAGAGTTTTCTGGTAAGTTTATCACTGGCATTAGGATTGTCTCAGATGGCAAGCAAACGGGTACGTGTCGATTCTCTCTTTCTGGATGAAGGGTTCGGGACCCTGGATGATGAGGCTTTAGAGTCAGCATTAGAAGCTCTTGCCAGTCTGCAGCAGCATGGTAAGATGATTGGACTTATATCACATGTCGGAGCATTGAAGGATAGGATTGCGACCCAGATAAGCGTTATACGTACTGCTCAAGGTAAGAGCAGGATTTCAGGACCGGGGTGTTCTAGTTCCTAGTTTGCCGATAGCTTATGATCCTCTGAATGAGCAGCAGTACGATGATATTACCTACTAAATAGATCGGTATGACTTCAAGAGAGAATGTCCTTGCCAGAGTCCCTGCAAGGGTAGGAAGTGTTGCCCCGCCGATTCCTGCTCCGGCTATCTGCATCCCTATCGTATTGTTCACATGTTCTTTTCCCACACGTTGTGCTGTGGCCGAGACCATAGCCGGAAAGACGGGTGCGATAGCGAATCCGATGATGATGATGCCTGCTATACTTACCCATGAAGATGGAGCGAGCCAGAGAAGGACTGCCCCGATAAGTGCAAGCAGGGTACTCCCGAGAAGAATCGTGTCTGCCTTCAGTCTTTTTGCATAGAAACCTGCAAAGATCCTTCCTACGGTGAACATGGCCCAGAAGCTGCCGGTCAATAGACCTGCAGATGCATGTTCGATACCGCGTGATTCCGTGAGCAGTGTATATGCCCAAAGGCCTAGAGAGGTCTCTATTCCCGAATAGATGAAGAACATGACGACACTGATCCATGCATCAGTGCAGCGGAATGTTTTGGTGAGTGAGACCGAATTGCTCGATAGGGATGTGTCCCCGGCTGCATGAGAAGTCGATGAATCGTTAGATTTCCACAAGTTTCTGCTGAAAGCAAAACAGACAGCCAATAGGATCTGTGTGCTTCCTACTACCTGATAACCGATATGCCAGCGATTTGAGAAGGTCAGACCTGCCGTCATGATGAGCGGTCCTATCGTGAGGCCGATCCCGAAACTGGCATGAAGCCACTGCATCAGACTTTCACTAAAGTTATGTGCCGCATATGTATTCAGTCCTGCATCTACGGCTCCGGATCCTAGACCGGTAAAGAATCCGAGTACGGGAATAAACCACCACAGAGAGATGAGTGTATAGCCGATCAGTGTTAATCCGGAGACTCCGGAGCTTATGGCGATCAGCATCCCTATCCCGAATCTTCTTACCAAGGCTCCGCTAAAGAAACTTGAGAGGGTATACCCTGCAGTCAAAGAGAACAGAAGCGTTCCCAGTGCATCAAGCGGGAGATGAAAGTCCTCTCTCATAGAAGGCCAGGCGACTCCAAGCAGCCCTTTAGGAAGACCAAGACTGACAAATGCAATGAATGAAAGAAATATGATTATCTGAGCAGTTCTTTTTTTCATGATTTATTCTTTACCATATGAGTGCTACTGTAATATCTTCGTACAAAAGATACAAGTTTATTATTAGTATGTCACCTGACATGCATATGATTGGTTTAACTGTAAATCATATTATCTATTAGCATATTTTGCAGCTTATCTGTGTATCCCACGGCTAAAAAGGAAAGGTCGATGAAGAAGAAAAGGTGTGTTCAAATAGGACTGGTTCTTGCGTCCTTAG
>CAYYPJ010000070.1:0-11136 GCA_964473495.1 uncultured Spirochaetales bacterium | reverse complement strand
AGGCGATATGAATCCTTTCAGCATGATCAAGCCGCTGCAGCATAGATTCACCATGGATGTTTTGATTTCTGGTTTCGGTTAAAGGACGTATCATACGGCATGGATTAAAATAATAGCACTATTCCTGAGCCGTCATTTTCGTGGTGACTCAATTCTTCCGTGGACGTGCTCGGGTAGAAACGTATCCTATACTTTTGTTGGTCGTACTATTCGCAATCATCATTTTACTGCAAGAGTTGCCATAAATGTCTTTATATATGTATCCAATAAATCTCCGCCGGCCAGATCTTCATAAAACCCTTTTATTGCAAAACCTGCTTTTATCTGTCCACCAATTTGTGTATCCAATGAATGCCCAAATTCAAGTGTATCCTTGTTCTTTATTCTCTTTTTTAATTCGTCATCAGGAAGCTGTGCAATATCTGAATATGGTATCGTGTATTTTACTTCCAATTCATTATTATCCCAAGCCGTTTGATCAAAAATATATATAAGAGGATTTGCAAATCCAGCAAGTAGTCTCCCCTTTGGTTTTAAGATTCGAAAACATTCTTGCCATACAGTATCTACTCTATCAACAAAACAGTTTGAAACCGGATGAAATATTAAATCAAACGATTCATTTTCAAAACATGACAGATCCCTCATATCCCCCTGAACAAATTCAATATTCAAATTATCTCTTAGTGCAACAAACCTGTCTTGCTCTAATTGTGCAGGACAATTATCAAATACTATAGTATCTGCCCCTGCAGCTGAGAGGATTGGTCCTTGTTGTCCGCCTCCAGCCGCTAGACACAATATTTTTTTATTTTTAATAATGCTAAACCAATCACGTGGAACAAAGATAGTTGGCGTCAATACTAGTTGCCAATCATCATTTTTTGCTTTGGCAATTGTTTCTGAATCCACTGGTATTGTCCATCTATCACCAGATAGAACTTCTTTCGTCCATGCATCACGATTATGTTTTACAATATCCATAAAAATTCTCCCTTGGCATTATTCATATAGCGTCCTGCAAATATGATATGCGAAGTTCCAAGGTTGGTGCAAGCAAAAACCATGACGAAGTGCAATTTTAGTGAGGGTTTGATTGTCCAGCCTTAAGTGTGTATTATTATGTCCCTAATGGGTAATGCTTTTATGATATATTATATGCTGATCTATGTGATACGGTACTGTACCTGAGCTTTGGTGTACTTATAACATAAAAAACTATACAGATTCTATCCATCGTGATAATCTAACTAGCCTTATTTGACCATGGACATGTGGCTGAATATGGTAAATCACAACTAGTATAGTGGAGAATTAGTATATGGAAAAACTCCAGAAGAAATATGGGTTTTGGACAGCTACGGCCATGGTCGTTGGTATTGTTATTGGATCAGGAGTCTTCTTTAAGGCCGATGATGTACTTAATGCTTCTGGCGGAAGTTTGCCGACAGCTCTGTTTGCCTGGCTGATTGGCGGTATGATCATGATGATAACATCATATGTTTTCTCAAAGATCGCTGCCAGGATAGAGAAGGTGAATGGTGTTGTTGATTACTTCGAAGAGGCCTATGGTCAGAAGGGTGGGTATATAGTTGCTTGGTTCATGACCTTTGTGTATTATCCTACTTTATGTGCAGTCCTTGCATGGGTATCAGCAAATTATACAGTGGGATTGTTGGGGATGGAACATGGGCTTTGGCTTATTGCTCTGATATATCTTACACTCTTTTTTGTATTGAATATTCTTTCACCGGTCTGGGCAGGACGATGGCAGGTATCTACGACAGTCATCAAACTTATTCCCCTTTGTCTCATAGCAATCGTTGGAATCATAATGGGCCTTGTTACAGGGCAGACAGTTCAGAGCTTTACTGTAGTAGCACAGAATGTCGGTGAGAGCGGTGGTCTTGCGGTGGCAACGCTATCAACAATCTTTGCATATGAGGGATGGATCATTGCGACCTCTATCAATGCGGAATTAAAAGATGCAAAAAAGACGTTGCCTAAGGCATTGGTTGTAGGTGCGATCGTTGTTGTTTTAGTCTATATGCTTTACTACCTTGGGATGTCAGGGGTGCTTTCCAATGACCAGATCATTGCTTATGGTGATTCAGCACCAGTCAAAGTACTTTCGTTGATATTCGGAAAATTGGGTGGAACGTTATTAACCGTATTTGTGATCATCTCGTGTCTTGGGACACTCAACGGACTTGTTATGGGATCATCAAGGGGTATGTATTCAGTTTCAATACGTGGATTAGGACCTAAACCGGATTTTTTTACTAAAGTAAGTACAAAAACAAATAGTACTTTGAACTCAGCAATCTTAGGTTTCATCATTTCCTGTTTCTGGTTGCTTGTCTGGTATGGCAACTTTGAAGGATGGTGGGGCGGCTTTATGGATATCTCTGAGTTGCCGATCGCTTTTCTGTATGTGATATACCTTGCACTCTATGTGTGGGTGATGAAATCTTTCAATGATGAGGGGCCCTTTGCCCAGTATGCTGCACCAGCATTAGCGGCTTTGGGTTCTGTGTATATCATCTGGGGAGCTATCCATAAAGATATGATCATCCCCTTTGTCATTATTACCCTGATAACGCTTCTAATTGGACGGCTGCTTATGAATAAAGACGCTCTTAGTGAATAACAGCTGTATTGCATGCTGGTTTTTTCTGATCACACAGATAGAACCAGCAGCAGTATAGATCTTTACTGCATAAAGAAGACGGGGAAGTGTTACTCGGGTTCTTTGTACAGGTAGAACAGGGAATATTAACACATCAGTCAGTATGGGGATGGAACTCTATCTGCTCCATCGAGGATGTTCCGAGTTTTCTTTTAAGGGTGCACATGAGTTAAGCGGGCATTTCATGTAAAGAGGATCAGATACAAGAGCTGCTGGGAAAAAGACATTGGGGTTGTGTGATCGATTGGATGGGTTTTACAGCGCAGAATGTTAAACATGATATACGATTATTTACCGGCAAGACTTCCCTCTATATATTCCTAAGTTCGGTATCATGCTATCAAAACCCACCACAGGTAGCTTTGATTACCGAGAAGACACCATTGGGTAACCCTTTTGGGGGTATCCTCGTAATAAGATTCAAGCAGGGGGGACTCTTGATGGATGCCTAGCATGAACAGGAGTTCCCTGTCACGATTGTTAGACCTTCCCATACCTACACACAGATTCTACCATACTACTTTACTCAAGGTAACGATGTAACGCTCTTTGACCGCCTAAGAGAGGGGGTACCTGTTGTGGCCCATGGGGATGACACATCTCTCTGGACGCTGATGCACTCGGATGATCTTTTTACGGATTAGCGGCAAATAAAACGGCCATAGAGGAAACATTTCATATTACATCTGATCAATAGCTTACTTGGAACCAGATCATCCTTCAGACTGCTAAGGCACTCGGAACAACAGCTAAGATTGTCCATACACCATCTGATTATTTCTGTAGAGTATATCCTGAATTTACAGGCACTCTGCTAGGGGATAAAACTTATTGTGGAATCTTTGATCATACAAAGATCAAACAGTTTGTTCCGGGATATAGTGCTTCTATCCCATCCTCCCGAGGTATTAGTACTGCAATCGTCTGGTTTGATGACCATCCTGAGGACCAAGACTACTTAGGCTATGCAGGATTATCTCATTGTTCAATGTGAGGCAAATTAGACTTTTGCCGGCAACTTCTTAATAAGTAAAAAATTATTTATATACATCTGTTAAAAATTAAGGTATGATAAAGAGAGCTTCTAATTTACTACATAGTAAGTCAATCATCATTAGTCTACACAACATGCATACGATATACCTGTAGTTGTTTTTACTCTACTTAAATAAGGAGGATACTATGTATAGAACAGGAGAAAAACCGGGAGCTGGGGTTTACTATTGTGATGAGTGTTATCATATGATCGAATTGAAGAGTGATTCGAAAGAATTACCTAGATGTCCAATATGTTCTGCTACCACATTCTATAAAGACGAAAAGAAGAAAGATCAGAAATGACTTTCATCATAAGTATGTAAGAAAATTCACTGTATAGGTGATACGTTACACAGCTGCTTTGTGTAATACGAGTAATGAACCATACCACTTATCATGAATGGATAATTCCCCTGTGTTTGTTTCATCTCTTTTATTCACTTGACTTTTCACTTTAGGAGGCTTTGAAAGATATCTCATGGGAAGAATAGTTGTTTTTTCTCATATGGGGGTGAAGACATTCATTTTAACGTATCGCTATCGATTAAAATTGAATGAAGTATATATGCAGGCATCTATGAAATACTTATAATAGGCATATGATAAAAATGGAAACAGCAAAGCGGAATTATAATGCTTTACTCTGGCATGCAGTATTTCTCTCCATAACAGCTACGTTCACTGAGGTTAATACAGTGATCCCTGCACTCATTCTCCAAATTGGAGGAACTGCCTTTCACGTCGGTATTGTTTCTGGCATCATGATTGGGTTCCCCTTGATCAGTAAGTTGATCTTTACAAGTTTTCTATCGAAAAAGTCTTTAAAACGACCGTATCTTCTGTTAGGTATCAACTTAAGGATCATTGCACTCATCCTGATAGCAGTTACGATCAATTTCTATACACGATTTAGCTTTCTTCAACTGCTTCTTCTTATTTACGGAGAACTATTGCTTTTTTCCCTCAGTGGTGCATTTGCAGGTCTTCCCTATATACACATTGTAGGTTCTTCGTTAGATGTAAGTCTTCGCAGGTCTTTCTTTACACACAAGCAGCTTATTTCAAGTATTGGAATGTTTATGTCAGTGTTTATTGCACAGGGCATTCTTCGAACAGTTGCATATCCTAACACCTATGTCATCCTCTTTTCTCTAGCTGCTATTTGTTTAGCTCTAGCTTCTCTTGGGTTCTGGCGGATTAAAGAGATCCCTGTCCCCGTCACGGAAAGCCTTGGATATCTTCAGATCCTACGCATGATCCCAACGTTGATGCGTGAGAATAGAAACTTGACAAGTTACATCTGGTATTCAAATATCATGAGTCTTAGTATGGCCCTTATTCCCTTCTTTATTGCTTTTGCGAAGGATCGGTTCTACTTAGATTCTTCTGTGCTGAGTTATGTGTTAATCATTGAGGTCCTGGGTATGATAAGTTCGAGTATCCTATGGCCGCGTGTTGTTAAACGCGGCGGATTTAAATTGATTCTCTATATCCGTATCATTCTCGCGGTTTCTCTACCGCTGTTGGCATTGGCCACGGGATATTTTGGAACGATCGAACTATACATATTCGTATTCTTTTTGATCGGATGGTCTGTGAGTGCGGCTTCGGTCAGTGGAGATGCGGTGATCATAGAAATTTCTGATGATCAAACGCGTGTGCTCTATTCCGGAATCGTAGGCACCATGAATTTGAGTATTGTGATCTTCCCTATCATACTGGGAAAACTGATAGAGATTACAGGATTTGCTCCTATTTTCTTCATCATAAGTATGGCCTCTATCTTTGGCTTTATATTCGTTAAAAGGATGATCTGCCCTGTCGATAGACAAACAAAGCCAGATTGATTTAGTGGTATCATCAACGAGATCATATATGGAGGTATTAATATATGTATGTGTTTGGGCCTGTTCCTTCAAGAAGATTGGGGATGAGTATTGGAGTGAATAACATACCCCCGAAGATATGTTCATATTCCTGTGCCTATTGTCAAATTGGTAATTCACTTAGGATGAGTGCGACCCGTGAACACTTCTATGATGCCGAAATGCTCATCAAAGAAGTTGAACTTAAACTTACAACGCTGGAGGAGTCTCAAGCGGTTGATTATATTACGGTTGTAGCTGACGGGGAACCAACTCTTGATAGTTCGCTGCTGGATCTTATTAAAGGATTGAAAAGATTCGGGATCCCCGTTGCTATCATCAACAATGCCTCACTAATTGATCATGAGGCGGTGCAGGAAGCTCTCTCTTATGCCGATTGGGTCTCTTTGAAAGTCGATGCAGTACAAGAAACAGTATGGAGAAGAATTGACCGTCCGTTGAGAACATTGGACCTTGAAGCTATTATGAAGGGTATGCAGCAATTTGCAGCCTTGTATCAAGGGTTTCTTGCAACTGAGACCATGCTTGTCTCAGGAATCAATGATTGTGCAGAGACTGTTAAAGAGACTGCACAATTTATTGGTATGTTATCACCAGGGAAATCCTATATAAGTATTCCGACACGGCCGCCTGCTTCTTCATGGGTACATGCACCTGATGAGAAGACAATTAATCAGGCGTATCAACTGTTTTGCGACTCTATTGATTCAGTTGAATTACTTATAGGGTATGAGGGGAATGCCTTTGCCTATACGGGAAATGTACAAGAGGATCTTCTGAGTATAACGGCTGTGCATCCCATGCGTGAAGATGCGGTAGACGCATACTTGCAACGGGCTCATTCCTCATATGCGCAAGTTCAGGATCTCGTGGAAGAGGGGCTCCTGCGTATAGTATGGTATGGAGATAAGAGATTTCTGCATCGAGTCTTTGCAAAAAGATACTAATAAATCTGATATGACGATAAGAGATAGAGTTATCAGGATGAAGGTCTTTCACGATTTTTCATGCAGATACGTATAAGTCCGCAACAGGTTCCTGTTGCGTTTAGAGAGTAGTGTTCCCTCCCATGCTGCTTGTCGGATTGAGTCCATCAGTTGTACTGATGTGATCATGAATAGGGATTCTGATCTATTCTCTCATCGCCTGGGATACCAGTACCTTCCGGCCTTGCTCCTTATATGGATGTATCTATACCTTCTTGTGCATCAGTACTATACTTATATATAGTAGTTTCTTTATATGGAATGCCCAAAATCTCCATTGTTTGTCTTGGTGGCGGTGTACTTATCCGTAGAATCCTATTGGAGTTGCAGATGCAAATTACAATGATAGCCGGTCTTGTACTCATTGGGACCCTCTGCGGTTTTACAGCTCAATTAATTTAACACAGTAAATGGTTTATAGTCCTCACAAGAAAAGGGAAAGTTTTTTACGATGTGTTGACAGCAATATATTGTAAAATGTGTATTCATGTTCACTTGTCACAGTCTGTACGGTATACTTTTACCAAGAGGTGAATAGTATGTTTCTCAGAAAGGCAAAGGTAAAAAGCGGCAATATCCAGCTGGCCATCATGAGATCCTATAGGGATGAGCATGGCAAACCAAAACAGAAGATCGTACAATACATAGGCACGCTCAAAGAGCTGGAAAAAGACTATGACGATCCCGTTGCCCATTTTACTCAGGTTGCCAAGCAGATGACCGAGGAGCAGAAACAGGCAAGCAGAAAGGTGCGTATTTCCCTATCGCTGGATGACCGGCTGCTTGGCAGCGAGGATGCCGAATCCGGTATCACCGCATCCAACACGAGAAAGAACCTCGGGTATGCCGTCTTTTCCAAGATATACCATGAACTTGAGCTCGATTATTTCCTTGACAACAGGCGCCGGTACACGAAATCAGGGGTGAACCTTGAGGCAATATTCAGAATGCTGGTCTACCTCCGGCTCCTATCCCCCGGATCCAAGAAGAACTCCTTCGAGAACAAGGGACTGCTATTTGACAAGATGGATTTCTCTCTGGAGGATATATACCGCGCCCTATCGTTCTTCAACGACAACTCTCGGGAGATGATGCAATCGATCCACAAGAGGATATGCAAAAACTACGGCAGAGACACTTCCCTGGTCTATTATGATGTCACTAACTATTATTTCGAGATTGACGATGAGGATCAGTTGCGAAAGAAGGGCGTCTCTAAGGAGCACAGACCGGATCCCATTATCCAGATGGGACTGTTTATGGATACCGACGGAATCCCGGTATCCTATGGGCTTTTCGAAGGCAACAAGCTGGATAAGCAGACCATGATACCCATGATTCACAACGTTCGGTCCGATTATCAGCTCGATCGTGTGATATATGTTGCGGACAAGGGCATGATGTGCGGTAACAACATCCGCCATATACTCAGTAAGGGCGACGGCTACGTCATCAGCTACTCGATCCGGTGTGCCGACAAGGCTTTCAAAGGCTATGTCCTCCAGGGTGGCTACAGAGCGAACAAGGATGGATCCCTGGTCAAGTCCCGGATCTATCCGAGAGAGATCATCGTCACGGACTTAAAGGGCAAAAGAAGCAGGCTGCAGATACACGAGAAGCAAGTGGTGTTCTACAGCCCGAAATATGCAGCGAAGGCAAAGGCAGATAGAGCCAAGGCTGTTGCCAAAGCCCATGTTCTGGCACGATCTCCTGGAAGCTATACCAGGGCCACATCATACGGTGCAGCCAAATACGTGAGAAACATCGCGTTTGACCGGAAAACCGGTGAGATCCTTGAGTCAGTCAAATCCTTACTGGAATTCGATGATGCGAAGCTTGCCGAGGAAGAGAAATATGATGGGTTCTATGCCATTGTCAGCAGCGAGTTGGATTGCCCTGCAGATAAGATCATCAGGATATACCGCGGATTGTGGAAGATTGAGGAGACCTTCAAGATAACGAAGAGCGACCTTGGATCAAGGCCAGTGTTCCTTTCGACGGAGGAGCATATACGGGCTCACTTCCTCATATGCTTCGTCGCACTGGTGATTGCCAGGATACTAGAAGTAAAGATACTCAATGGACAGTTTGGTACATCGGAGATACTCAGGAGCATTCGCCGGTACAGTTGCAGCAGGCTGGAGGAAAACTATTATCTTTTCGACTATTACGATGAGATTATAGGGAAATTAGGAGATGTCATGGGTATAGATTATAACCGCAGATATATGACACTGAACGAGATCAGAAAGATCCTGGGAAAAACGAAACAAATCGAAGGGTAAACATCACTACAGGTAAAAGTAAGACAAGCACGGTTGTATTTTCTTCAATAAAAAGAACTTACAACCATCTTTATTTGATTTTACTGTAAAAGTCAGAGGGGAAGTCCTTAAAGTCCCCCAGTCGACAGTACGGAGACTTCCACATCTCAACCGCATTGTCGTCTCAGGAGCAAATATTGAGTCGATGATATTAGAACCTATTCATTAGATTTCTAAACACTGTGCAAAAGAGGTTTTTTTTATATGGGAAATCTATTATATTAGGAATACGGTAATAAATTGTTTTAAAAATTCTAAAGGAAAGATATTAGGAGATCGTATGAAAGCAAGAAAGGTAAAGGACAATATTTATTGGATGGGTTTTGTGGATTGGGACAATCGTCTATTTGATTCGCTCATTCCTCTGCCGGATGGAACAAGTTACAACGCCTTTTTGATTGAGGGCAGTGAAAAAACCGTTTTAATTGATACCGTTGAAGAGCATTTAAAAGATGAATTACTGGCTCAGCTGGAAAATGTTCCCAAATTGGATTATGTAGTTTCACTTCACGCTGAACAGGACCACTCAGGCAGCATCGCATATATACTGGCAAAATACCCGGATGCAAAATTGATTACAAGCAGTAAGGCAAAAGGGATGCTCATGGATCTGTTATCAATTCCTGAGAAATCCATTATTACAGTTGCAGACGGAGAAACTCTTTCCCTTGGGGACAAGACACTGGAGTTCATATATACACCATGGGTACATTGGCCGGAAACCATGGTTGCGTATTTACAGGAAGATAAAATCTTATTCAGCTGTGATTTATTTGGCTCGCATATTGCTTCAACCGATTTGTACGTTACAGATGAGTCACGTGTCTATGAGGCAGCTAAACGATACTATGCAGAGATTATGATGCCCTTTAAAACGGTTATTAAGAAAAACATGGGGAAAATAGCTCCCTATGACATATCCATGATAGCCCCAAGTCACGGACCGATATATCCGGATCCATCATTTATTGTTGACGCCTATAACGATTGGGTAGACGGGCCGGTAAAGAATGTGGTTGTTTTACCCTATATGTCAATGCATGGAAGCACAAAGAAGATGGTCGATTTCCTTGTTTCATCACTAGCGGAGAGAGGGGTTAAGGTTGAACAGTTTAATCTGGCTGTTACGGACATAGGAAAACTGGCAATGGCTCTTGTTGATGCCGGAACAATTGTTATAGGAACTCCAACTGTACTTACGGGCCCACACCCCAATATTGTTTACGGTGCTTATCTGGCAAATATGCTGCGCCCTAAAGCCAAGTTTCTGTCTATCATAGGTTCATATGGTTGGGGAGGTAAAACAGTCGAGATATTGGCAGGAATGATTTCCAATTTGAATGTAGAAATAATTGATCCGGTTCTTTCCAAGGGTTCCCCTTCAGATCTGGATTATAAAGCTTTGGAAGCTTTAGCTGAAAGCATTGCAAAGAAACATAAAGAACAGGGATTTAAATAGCCAGTAGAAATTCGATATTCTGTCGGATGACATGTTGCGGCAGAGCATTTTCCTCCTTTCTTGCCAGTTGGATTGGAAAAATGAGGGTACTTGTTGTTCCATTATTACTTTCGATAGTGAAGTATCCTCCCAACTGGCTGCACAGGGGATTGCAAATGCCCGAATCTTAAGTATCAGCAGACTTCTAACTACTGTGGTTTTTGTCAAGATGGGTAATTCCCCTAAGCTCGTTCTCTACCAGATGGGTATGGTGTGAGGTGGAGGATTTCCCCTTTCTGTTGCGGATTCCCGCTATCATACCCGTAAGAATCTCCATACCCTCAACTGTTGTTATTATGGGATATATAGAGAACTCACCATTTTGCACAGATGTGCATATATTTTCGGGTAATATAAGATGTACTATGTTTTGTGCCGGGATAATTACACCCTGTTCATCGCTGTTATAACTTATACGGGATTTTAGGTTATAGGGTATGAGGGGAATGCCTTTGCCTATACGGGAAACGTGAATGAGGATCTTCTTAGTATAACGGCTGTGCATCCCATGCGTGAAGATGCGGTAGACGCATACTTGTAGCGGGCTCATTTCTTATATGCGCAAGTTCAGGATCTCGTGGAAGAGGGGCTCCTGCGTATAATATGGTATGAGTGCGCCAGTTCGGCGTTTGATATATAGCAGGGAGAGACACCCTGTCCGGTAAAGTCTAGCCAACAGCCGGTACTTAGCCTTGGAGCCGAAGCCGTGAGGTGA
>CAYYPJ010000069.1:2224-11235 GCA_964473495.1 uncultured Spirochaetales bacterium | reverse complement strand
GTCGAGTCCAGAATACCACCAAACCTTCCAAGATAAGAGACTAACAGCATCAATCTCTTATGTGGACATTATAATTTCCCAGCATTGTCCTACAGAGGAACAGCTTTGCCTGAATCCAAGGTGAACTAACAATGCCTTGTATTCAAAGAGGGTATAGGTAGAGCCTTGATCTGAATGGCGTAAGGCCCCTATCGGAGCCCTTATACTATTTACCATACTGGTCACACAGTCTATGCGAAGTTGCGTATCTACATTGTTACTGACTGCCCATCCAACGACCTCACCAGTGAAAAGATCTTCGATTATGTACAAATACCACATCTGCTCTAGACAATACAGATAAGTGATATCAGTACAGTATATTCTTCTTGGTGCCCTGAGAAAAGTCCCTTTTCACGAGGTTCGTTGGTACGCAGTCTTTTCGCTCTAACCTTCGTAAATACTGCTCTGGCGTGAATTTCTTTCTTCTTACTGCAGACAGCAGATCATGTTCCTGCATGAGTCGATACACTCTCTTCCTGTTGATGGGACCAATGGTGTCTATCCAGTTCAGTTGCCTGGTAATCTGTCTATACCCGCAACCATAACCTATTTTCTGTTGTATCGCTTGAATCCTGGTTACCAGTACTTTATCGGAAGAAGGATCATTCAGTGACTTGAGATGCGAGCAATAGCTCTTTCTGGATATTTCTGCGATTGCACAGAACCTTCTCACGTTCTTTGCTCTGTCTTTGATGCAGCGTTCGATGGCTTGATAGCTTTTTTTTACTACTACTGGTTATATCGACCCCATAGGCTTCCATGAGTTTTTTCAGATAGAGACCCTTATCTTTCAACTAGATATTCTCATCCTTTAGATTTTTGATCAGAGATTTGTCATCATGCCCTTGAGCCTCTGTGTTCGACATCCTGAACAACTCCTTTTCCGGTTCTGATAAGGGAACTTCAAATCCCATTTACCTAGATATCGTGCCTTCTGGAATATTCTTTGTTTGTTCAGGATCCAATTCCTAATCGTCTCTTTTGATATGGTATGTAATCTGCCAATTTCTCTGATTGAAAGATCATGAGTTTCAAACTCAAGGATAATCTGGATCTTCTTACTTAACGATGCATGCTTGCCCATTATGATACCTCATACAGGTAGTATCACCATACAGGGGAGCAGTTATCTAGAAAGTGTTACCTTTTCGGGGTTCAGATCAATGACTGAACTGTTACCATGAAAGATCAAGGCCTATTGCATCTCTTTCTTCTCCCCGAAGTCCCCTATGAGTAGAAAAGATGATACCTTGATGTTACCTGAATGCAAAGAAACCACTATGCGGGTATCACGCAATGATACCATGTCTCACCGTATACATGACAAGTTCCGGGGTATTCTTCACACCAGCCTTGACACGTAAACGTTTTCGATGGGTATTCACCGTCGTTCTGGAGATCTGAAGAGCACTCGCTATCTGATCAGTCGTATATCCTTGAACAAGGTAGCTTAAGACCACACGTTCCCTTGCGGCAAGAACAATAGACTTATCTTCAGTAGTATTCTTATCCTGCAGTTCTTTCTTTTCATGGTGGGCAATTGCAGAGAATTTCTCCTTTGCAAAGGCAATAGCTCTGAAGACCTCTTCTATATCATCCATAAAGTTGACAATGCTGCACGCACCAGCTTCTATCATAGATTTATAGTCTACAAGCCCCTGCATGTGATTCATACCAACAATCCGGCACTTGTAGTTATTACGGATAAGACGATATACAAGTTCAGAACCTGATATATCCACTAGTCCCATAGAAATAATTGTGATCAACGGCTGAATATCTGATACGTGTTCAAGAAAATCCAGTCCACTTCCTGAGTGATAGACAACCTTATACTCAAGATTCACTTCTAAGGCATCCTTCAACAGCAACCGAAAGAAACGATGATTATCAATGATTGCCAATGTTGTGCATTCCATACAAGCCTCACTAAGAAGAGAAGATCGTATACTGGTCATCACAGTCTTCTCTCGATTGTTGAATTCACATTTTACACAGTCTCCATAGCAAAGTCAATATGTGCAAATATCCATATATATATAACTCAATTACTCATATACACTATAAATCTTAGTACTAGCACGATATTTACCATATATTACACAACATGTGTTGTAATTTACATTTTTATCTTTGACTATATTACTCTCAGCTGTTTTTTCGCTAGGTATCATACGTATTCCCTAGCACAACCAGCAAATCTGTATGTGTCAGTGTTCTCTGGTTGTACTCATGTTCTACTGATTGACTACATTCCGGGGATTCCCATTGCTCCATGCATGAATATTCTCAACTGCGGTAGTAAGCAATCGCTTTCTTGCTGATAGCGTCGCCCATGCGATGTGAGGAGTAATGAAGCAGTTCTTTGCTGTTGCAAGCGGATTATTATGAGTGATAGGCTCCGTTTCTACCACGTCTAGTCCAGCCCCGGCTATGATCCCATGATTCAGGGCATCTGCTAATGCCTGCTCATCAACCAGAGCCCCTCTGCTGGTATTGATCAGGTAGGCTGTATGCTTCATCATACTGATGCGTTCAGCACTGACAATACCAACCGTAGAAGGAATTAGCGGGCAGTGCAGCGTTACCACATCGCTCGAGGTAAAGACTTCATCTATCCCGACAAAGGTGTCACCACTCGGTGTGGGGCCCTCTTTGGTATGTCCAGTACAGGCAATGACCTTCATTCCAAAAGCCCTTGCGAGTGCGGCAGTTGCTTGTCCGATTCTCCCGTATCCGATGATTCCCATGGTTAAGCCGGAGAGTTCAATGAGAGGATAATCCCAATAACAGTAATCAATACTCTCTGCCCACTTCCCATCAGTCACAGACTTGGCATGTTCTGCAACATGTTGGGTTATATGCAGTATATGAGCAAATACCATTTGTGCCACCGAAGCAGTCCCATAGGATGGTATATTGGTAACCGGGATCTTTTTCTCTGCAGCAGCAGCGACATCAACGATATTATACCCGGTAGCCAAGACACCTATATAACGCAGATCAGGCAATGCCGTTAGTGTTTTGGCTGTTAATGGAGTCTTGTTCGTAATTATCACCTGAGCTCCTGCAGCTCTCTTTAGAATCTCAGATGATTTGGTCCTGTCATATATCGTGACTTCTCCTAGATTTCTTAATGCTTCCCAACTCATATCTCCAGGATTCAATGCATATCCATCTAATACTACTATGTTCATAGCACGCCTCCATCTTTTCTGTTAGTATATCGTCAAAGACAGAAGCTTGTATACTCTTCCAGCCATGGATATAATAAGCATATCACCGGTAAAAAAGAACAGGACAGCCTATGGCATCTGTACAGAATGTATATAAAGCATGTCCTTAAAGGCGTCTCATTCGAAGCACACCCGGGTAAGATATATGGGTTTCTTGATCCCGATGGTGCCGGTAAAACAAAGAATCGCATACCTCTATCCCTACTTTTCTATAGAGGACTATCGAGATAGACCAATTGATACACCCTCTTCAGGAATGAAGCAGAAGATATCATCGGCTGTCAGCATGATCCACAGATCATTGTCTTTGAGGAACCAATGGGTAATCTCTTGATGTACTTGCCGTTATTCTCGTCAATCAAGTTTCCAGGACTTCTATTGCACTCGGAAAGGTTTCCTATGTACTCACGGTGAGTGTGACTTCCAGTTGTATGACATTCACCGGTCTCATTATTGCCATTTCCTTTAGCGGAGATTTGTTTGGCGGGGGTTCTAGTTTTACCGAATTCTCTCCAGCATCCTCATTAATCCTCCTTCTCGTACTCATCTTTCCAGTATTCCGTCTGCTTCGATCATTTTTCTGCTTGGATTTCTAGCGCATACAGTCAAGGAGCCCTCCAGTTATATCATGCCGATATATATTCATGTGAGTCCTCACCGTAAGTTTTGATGCGACCTCCCGACCGATCCTGTTATTTGTTCCGTTCCTTGACTCGGTGTTTCTCATGAAAGGTGCTATCATAGGGAGGAGGTATCTCTGAGGCAGCCGCTGCTTATGATCTGTTCCACTTCTCTACTCATTGCACTGTTAATTACCGCTGCTTCCAGGTTATATAATTCAGAAAAGACCTTAGAGGGAACCGCAGTATAGAATCTCTATCCAGAAGACCAACCTATATGGGAACATCCATATTGACATACACATATTTATTTACTTACACTTACAACATGAAAGTAACAAAAATAAGAGAAATCGCAAAAGCACACCAGGTAACAATCGGGAGAAAACGAAAAAAAGAACTGATACAGGCAATTCAGATTGCTGAAGGGCATGCAGCATGTTTCAAGAGCGACATTACCAATTGCGGTCTTACGGATTGCCTCTGGTATGATGATTGCCAAAAATAAAAAGATAAGGAAGAAGACCTATTTGATCTACTTCATGCACCCGTTGGTATCGCTATCTTCTTTTCTTTGTGTCTAGGCATACGCACTATAAAGTTTTCTGTCACACATACTAAGAGAAGAACATAGTCAGGCCTGAATGCGTGCATTTCATGTCATAGTATATATTCAACACAGGATAGAAAGAGTAGAAATGTATGAGAATTTGTAGAAGATCGAGAGTATCACTTTGTGTATATATATTGCTGATGCTGGTCATCATCTCGTGCACAAAGACATCTGATGCATCACTAGGAGCTAAGCAGGTTCCTGTCTCTGAATCAAGATTACTTCTGGGGACTTCCTGTAGGATTACCCTCTATGATAGAAATCATGAGGCACTCTTTGCTTCGGCATTCAATAGAATAGAAAAGATCGAACACGAGATGAGTACCAGGATTCCTACGAGTGATATTTCACAAGTCTCTGCTGCAGCAGGCACTGGTACGGGTGTCACTGTCAGTGCAGATACACTTGAAGTCATTCAGGAAGCACTCTGGATGGCACAGATAAGTAATGGGGCTTTTGATCCGACAATAGGACCTCTTGTGACACTCTGGGGTATAGGAACTGAGGACCCAAGGATACCAGAACCAGAAGAGATAGCCACGGCGCTGAAAAGGGTCGACTACACTGCAGTATCGGTAGATCCTGAACTATCACAAATCTCGTTAACCGCTCCGAACATGGCACTGGACTTGGGCGGGATCGCAAAGGGATTTGCAGCTGATGAAGTCAAGACAGTACTTACAGATAACGGAATCACCAGTGCACTCATCAATCTCGGAGGAAATGTCCTTACCTTGGGGACTAAACCGGATGGAACACCGTGGAGAATCGGGATTCAGGATCCAACTTCTTCACGCGGAAAATACATCCTTGTGGTTTCTCTTGTTGACAAATCAGTTGTGACCTCAGGGATTTATGAACGTTTTTTTGAACGTGACGGCGTGCACTATCATCATATCCTTGACACAACTACCGGTTATCCAGTCAACTCCGGGCTTATGAGTGTCAGCATCATTGCCTCTGATTCATCTCTCGCAGATGCCCTCTCAACGACTGTTTTCTCCCTCGGCAGAGAAAAGGGCCTTAGGTTGATAGAATCCTATAAAGACGTTGAAGCGATCTGTATTACTAAAGAGAAAAAGATCTACATGAGTTCAGGACTTCTAGCCAAAACTATCCCCTATTCCCTGACGGATACATCATATACTATCATGCAGTAGCATCTACCCGAAGAATGCTCCAAAGGCTACCCCTCCCCAGCTGATAAGAATAAGGAACAAGTACCAGATAGACCAGTTGTTCTCAGAATAGATCTTTTTCGGTTTTATCTCTTTTCTCCTGATTGAATCAAGAGAGAACAAGATTCTATCCAGACGGGTAAAAAATCCTTTCTCTTCACCATTCTTATTTTTCCATAATTCGGTTAACCGCTGGAAATAGTACAACTGCAAAGATATGAGGTTACCCATTCTACCGGGTAATTGAGGCTTGTTTGATACCATAAATTGGGAAAGGTAGATCATTCCAATAAGGGTACAGGCTTTCTTCACCCCTATCCTCAATGCTCCTAGGGTGATGGGATACCCAAAGACCTCTGTAAGAACTAACCCGTTCTTCTGCAGCAGATTCGCAAAAACCACGGAAAACAAGAGTATGAGATTTGGAAGCAGCCGAAACGATCTGTTATGCACAACAGCGTAGATAATGAAGAGAACTGCCAAGATGATACTACCTGTCAATGTAGGCTGAAGTAAGAATGCGGGTAACACGAGTAACCCCGTGATGAGTCGTAGATCCCAGAGGGTGGTTTCCCCGGGAATACTGCGGCTCACCAAGTCACCAGACGACTCATCTATCCGATCACTCTGCTGACTACTTTGCTGGGCAAACCACAACGACGAGTGAACAAACCGCTCAACAAACAGACCAAGTATGATAGAAGTGATCAGCCCCATGATGAGAAACGGCGGGGCTATCAGCCAGACAGAGGGGCCGAACACGATATAACGGGACATGACCAACTGGACGATATTGCTTGTCATCGCCCCCGCTATACTGATCCCTAAGAATGAGAAGTGTTTTGATGCCCCATGGTAAAGTCCATACATAACAAGGCTGCTTGCAGTACTCCCGCCTAGAGAAAAGAGGATGATATAGGAGAAGATGGTCCCATTGACCAATGCCTGACTAAGGACTTTCAACAGGACCAGGACTATGAACCCTTCAGGACTCAACAGTTGCAAAGATATCATGATAGGTACATTCGCAAGTCCAACTCTCATAAACGGCACCGGTTTCGGTATCATATATTCGATAGTGGAGAGAAACAGTGCGAATGCTCCAAGACGAGCAATACGGGTAAGTTGTGCAGCATTCAAACCGTCTTTCAACTTAGTAGACAACATCATCTACCTCCGGTGTTTGTTCAGAGGCACCTTCCACGGTGATAAAGACCTTATTCGGCAGACAGATGATCCACTCTCCCGGCTTTGATATCTCTCCGGTAGCAATACATATCTTAGCCTTGCAGGGAGATTCTTTTACATGTGCATATCCACCTTCAATGACGATGACAGTAGGACCGATCGGACCTGATACAGTGATTACTCTATCATGATCAAGAGGGTAGACCCAATGGACACCATCAACTTCTATATGAAGTTCAAGAGCTCCTTTACCACCTTGATATGCATGAAAACCGGCATATATGATTATGCAGAGTGATAGAACCAAGACAAGAATATCACCGAATCGAACTCTTTTCATGGATTGAAGGTATCAGTTAAGTATCTCTTTGTCAAAGAACAGAGGCATCACACGGCTAAGAGATTATTCAGATATGGTAATCAGGTTCTGTAATCGTGAACGTATCACATCATGTATATCAGAAGATCTTTCCAGAGCATCCTGCAGTACTTCCAGAAAATAGGATCCCACGACAGATGCATGTATATATGACGACAGCATCGCTACCTGCTGTTGTGATCGTATACCGAATCCGCCGAAGATCTTCACTTCGGTTTCCTGTAACCGATGCAGAAAAGCCAGGTTCTCATCGGTCAGTTCAGTTATACTCCCGGTAATACCTGCACGCAAAGCAGAATAGATATACTTAGGATCAGTCTTTACGATAGCAGTTAACCGCTCTTTCGATATATTCGGAGCGATGACAGGCACAGCAGAAAGACCCATCTGTCCGGCATACTCATACAGTCCCTCATCACATCCTACTGGTAGATCGGGGACAATGCACCCTGCAGCACCACAGTCCCGCAATCGCTCCAGATAGCAGGAGAGGCCCAGATGTATAACCGGTGCAGCATAGGACATCACAAAGATGGGTATCGAGGTCATCCCTGCTACAATTTTAATGAACGCGAACCCCTGCTCTGTAGTAAATCCTCCGGCAAGTGCCTGCGTACATGCTGCCTGTATCACTGGTCCATCAGCTGTTGGATCTGAAAAGGGAAACTGAACTTCAAGGTAGGAGGCTCCACCGTCAATCAATCCCTTCGCGACCTGCAGTGCCCTCTGCTCATCGGGATAGGCGGCTACCATATGAGTCATGATGGTATAGTTCATATCTGAGACTCCTTTTTAAGAAAATCGATCCATTGCTCACCATCTATGGCACGCGCAGTGATGAAGATATCTTTGTCTCCCCTGCCTGACATATTGACGATGATTGCCCGTTCAGGCGATATCTTCGGTGCAAGTTTCATGGCGAGAGCTCCGGCATGTGCAGACTCCAAGGCAAAGCAGAGGCCCTCTGTACGTGCAAAGAACTTCACGGCCTCTATCGCTTCTGTATCATATATACTTGAAAACTCAATCCTTCCCTGCTCTCCCAGATAAGCCAACTGAGGGCCTATTCCGGGATAATCCAACCCGGCAGAGACTGAATGCGTGGGAAGTACCTGTCCATCAGTATTCAGTAGGAAGTAGCTTTTATACCCCTGTACAACTCCCACTTCTCCTCTGCGGTTCATACGCGAAGCATGCTCCCCCGGAGCATCTCCATACCCGCCGGCCTCGGCCCCCAACAACCTTGGATATGGTTTATCAATAAAGGGAGAGAAGAACCCTATAGCATTGGACCCGCCCCCCACACAAGCGATCATCGCCTCAATATCCAGGCCTTCACTCTGCTCAAGCACTTCGTTTCCTATGACTGATTGGAACTCTCTTACCATATCAGGATAAGGAGACGGTCCAAGAGCCGACCCCAAAAGATAATGTGTATGATCATAGGAAGCTGCCCAATCACGCAGAGCTTCATTCACCGCATCTTTCAGGGTCTTTGAACCGGATTTCACTGGCACGACCGTAGCCCCATACTGTCTCATCCAAAAGACATTCGGGTACTGTCTACGTATATCGACTTCCCCCATATAGACCACACACTCCATACCTAGACGGGCACAGACTGCGGCAGCTGCAACACCGTGCTGACCGGCACCTGTCTCTGCAATGATCCTGGTCTTACCCATTCGTTTTGCCAATAGAACTTGTCCAAGGGCATTGTTTATCTTATGAGCTCCAGTATTTGCAAGACCTTCC
>CAYYPJ010000069.1:0-2214 GCA_964473495.1 uncultured Spirochaetales bacterium | reverse complement strand
ACCTTCCAGCTTTATATAGATTTGGGCTCCTCCAAGCAGTTTTGAAGCTCTTCTTGCATGGAGCAGCGGGGTCGGTCTTCCTGTATAGGTTTTTGCCTCATGCTTGATAGTCTGCAGAAAATCATCATCTGCCATAGCAATCTTGAATGCCTTCTCAAGTTCATCAAGAGGAGATCTTAAAACCTCTGCAACGTACTTCCCCCCAAACGCTCCAAAAAAACCGTTATCACTCATATTCATGGCAATTCTCCAATGACCTAAATAATCGTTTCATCTTTATCGTATCTTTTCTCCCTGGTGCATATTCAATACCACTTGATACATCTATCAATTCAGGTTTGAACTTTCTGACCATCTCTCCAACATTCTCAGCAGTGATCCCTCCGGCAATCCAGACAGGCTGTATCTTCATTGCCGCATATACAATATTCTCATCTATTCTCCTGCCGGTCCCTCCCTGCTTTCTCGGATGATATGCATCGATCAATACCCGAGGAGGTCGGTATCGTTCAATAGCGCTAACATCCTCCTCATGCCGTATACGTAATGCTTTATAGTAGGGATACCCCAGGGGTCGACATACATCAGGCTGTTCATTCCCATGAAGCTGTAAAGCATCTATGATACCACTGTCCAACAACCGTTTTGCCTCCAGATAGCGGGAATTGTCTCCCCCCGCATCCACTACCACTGCTACTTTGATCACCTGCAGGTCTTCAAGAGTCTCGACAAATGCAGCATTTACTTCTCTAGGAGATGGGGCAAAGATGAATCCTAATACATCGGCACCGAGAGAAGTCGCCGTCTCGGCATCCTTATGGTTTGTTATGCCGCATATTTTAACAAGCGGTCTCCCATAAGTTCTTCTCTGCATCAGTTTTGTCCAGAAGTCAGATGCTTCATCGAAAGCTCTTCCCTCTTTGAATCCCTTCCGAATAAGCGGGATACGGGAAGGATCACGCACCACTGATTCACCAACCAGGATAGCATGGAATCCTTGTCTACCGGCAAAACAGGCGTCTTCAGCTTCACGAATCCCAGATTCATAGACGAGCTTTGTCGGCCAATCTATCAGCTGTTTCTGCTTGACGGGATATAATCTATCGACGGTAAAGGTCTTCAGGTCACGACAGTTGATTCCTGTGAGAATCGGGGCAAGGTGTCGTACTCGTTTGATATCATCTGCACTATGTACTTCTACCAATGGGGTCATACCGTAGGAAAGAATGTGGTAATAGAGATTGAAGAGTTCCTCTTTTGAGAGCAGTGATGCTATCAAAAGTACCAGATCAGCTCCGGCTCTATAGGATATATCAATATCCTGCTTAGAACTGAGAAAATCTTTTCGCAGTGCTGCCAGGTCAGGATAGGTCTGTTTCACCTTTATCAGGTCATTGAGTGATCCATGGAAATATCGCTCTTCCGTGAGTACCGATACGATCTTTATTCCTTGCCTGTGGTAGATCCCCGCCTGTGTTACCGGATCCAACCTGTCTGCGATAATCCCTTTTGAAGGAGATGACCGTTTGATCTCACAGATCATCACCGGTTCCTGAAGGATACTATCTACCGATGTAAGAGGGACCTGACGAGTAGAGGGAACACTGCACCCCAATGAAGGACCTTCTGCTGCTATACTCCTGCACCGCTCTTGGTATATGGTAGATACTATGTCACTGATGTTTGATTTCATATCATACGCCCCCGCCGGATGGTTCACCAATTATCTGAGATTCAGAAATAATCCTCTCAAGTGTATCAGCCACACATCCCTCTCGAAGAGCTGCATCCGCAAGCTCTATCCCGGAGGCAATATCGGAGACTTTTCTAGAGATGTACAATGCCGCCCCGCTGTTTATCAGAATAGAGGCCCGTATTGCAGCGTACCGTTTGTCACACTTTCCTCTACATATTTCTCGTGCGACAGCTGCATTTTCGGCAGCATCTCCTCCTGATAGCTCGGAATGTTCATAGTGCGGAAATCCGAAATCAGCCGGAGAGAGCACCTGCATCTCCAAATTCCCCCGCTCATCGATATAGCATATCTCAGTCGAACCGGTAACAGAGATCTCATCTTCCCCATCCATTCCATGTACGGTCATCACACGTTCTACTCCCAGCATCTTTGCAGCTTTCGCGACTTTTACTAATAGGGTGCGATCATAGACCCCGATGATCTGATAGACACTGGCTGCAGGGTTCGCCAAAGGACCC
>CAYYPJ010000068.1:0-11296 GCA_964473495.1 uncultured Spirochaetales bacterium | reverse complement strand
GCCAATGGATCAGTTTATCTGAGCACAAAGGGGTCATTTTATCTAAGCGCTATAGGTTATAAAAGGGAGCATTTCATGCATAGAGGTAAAGAGATTATAGTAATACAGAAACCAACCAAGAATAAAGTAGTTTGGTATTATTATTACTAATATTACACAGATGATGGTGTAAACTTTCATGCATCAAATCGCTATTCTGTTGGCCTGGAAGTTGTTATTGACAACATTCCCAAATCTAAAAGAAAAACAGACTCCCAGGAGGGTTCATAAGTAATGAAAACTCTCATAAATTCCCCGGAAGGAAAAACTCTGGAATTCAAACAGGATACTACCTCATTAAAACGAGTCATGAAAACTCTGGCCGGTTTCGCTAATACAGCTGGAGGAAAGGTAGTTATCGGGGTAACTGATGACAAACAAGTCATTGGGGTTGATGATCCATTCTTAGAGGAAGAGCGTATCTGCAGTATGATAGCTGATACCATTGCTCCCAGACTTGTTCCCAATATAGAGTTCATTACGTATGAAGATAAGACTTTGATTATCATAGAAGTCTTTTCAAGTAGTTTGAGACCTCATTATATCAGATCTGAGGGTCAGTATGATGGAGTCTATGTCCGATTAGGATCAACTAATCGTAAGGCTGATATGCAGATGATTGATGAGCTTAGGAGATCAGTATCTGGTGGTTCTTTTGATTCAATGCCGTGTATAGGAATATCTAAGGAAGATCTCAGACTTGATGAAATAAGAGAAGATCTCGAACGAACTGAGCAGCTGTCTGATAAAGAACTGATGACATTAAAACTGCTAGTGAAATACCAGGGAAGTCTTGTTCCCTCTAATGGGGCTGTTATTCTGTATGGCTCAAACAGGCTTGACCGCTTCCCTGATGTCTGGATACAGTGTGGTAGATTCAGAGGGCTTTCCAAGAGCGATATCTTCGACCAAACAGAGATTCATGAATCACTTCCTCAGGCAGTAGAAAGTATCATATTGTTTCTGAAGAAACATGCATACAAGAGTGCTGACTTCTCATCCATACGGAGAAAAGATATCTGGAGCATACCCGTTGAGAGCCTGAGAGAGATCATCATCAATGCATTAGTGCACAGCGATTATTCACAGCGGGGTGCTCCCATCCGTATAGCCTTCTATGATGACAGAATAGAAGTAGAGAATCCAGGGATACTATTACCAGGTATGACAGTAGAAGATATGAAAAGTGGTGTTTCTAAGATACGGAATACTGTTATTGCCAGAATCTTTAAAGAACTGAACTTGATAGAACAATGGGGCAGTGGATTAAAAAGAGTATTTGAAGCTGCTAAGAAACAGAATCTTCCCGAACCCGTAATTCAAGAATTGGGTATGAGAATGAGGATTACTGTTTCATTAACGAAGAAACATACCATAGGAGAAGCTCAGGTCTCAAAAGAACGGCCCGAGTCACGGCCCGAGTCACGGCCCAAGTCAGTGTTGGAAAAAGAATTTCATTCTAGGTTAGCAGCTAGGATAGTGGTCTTCTTAGCTCAACAAGAGTTTGGAAAACATGAATTAGCAAGTCTCCTAGGACATACATCTGTATCAGGAGAGTTGAAGAAACAAGTAACGAACTTACTAGATTCTCAATATATAGAAATGACCATCCCGGAAAAGCCGAATAGTAGGTTACAGAAATATCGACTGACTGTAGCGGGAAGGTCTTTATTGCATAAGTTAGAAGAAGGGACAAAATAATGAGAAAAAGTACTTTCAAGGAAATAAGGGAACAATATGAGACTTTGAGTAATGATAAAAAATTGCGACTAAGCTAAATTTATTGAAAGTCCAAAATGATATTGTCCCGGTGCTGTTCAGAGTTCGAAAAGATGGAAATTCGACACAATACTATTCGACAGTTGATGACCAAGAAGTTACCTGGTTAAAGGAATAATCAAATTTTTCTAAGCAGGATCTTCGTTCTCAAATTGAACCATGGTTAACAGCTCTTTTCCAGTCAGAACATCTTTCACTACTAATTGGATCAGGGTTGTCTATTGCTATTAATCCTATTACAAAAACAGGTAGTGGGAGGATGAATACTGTCGGATTCTCGGTATTCAATGAAAAGATCCAAACTGAAGCAAAGAAATCAGCTTCTTTTGTCAATACAGCAAAATCAAAATCTTAATTTGGTTTATGCTGCATTCGAACATATTTCATCAGGGATCTTATCCCATGCGCAGTATGGGACTGAGGGGTACATTGTATGCAGAAAAGAATTGACAAAGGCCTCCTCATACCAGAATATAGGATATAAGACACATCACGATGTGGATATCATCTTATGTATTCATTCTTTTAGGAGTAAAACTGATGAAGAAAATCACTAAACAGGGGTATTTTCTCATAATTGCACTTGTTCTAGTCTCTCTGCTTATAATGAGCTGTGGTGGGGATAAGAATGCTGAATCAACCGATAATGCTGCTGCAAAGGTCACCAAAGAGACTGTGACTCCAGTTGCTGAACAGACGCGTGTTGCTTATATCATAAACGGGAGTTTGGGAGACCAATCATTCTACGACTCTGGTCAGGGAGGTATCGACCGCTTGGTAAAAGACTTTAACGTCAAGGCTACAACACTTGAGACAAATTTCGATGCTGCAAAATACCCTCAAGTTCTTCAATCTGCAGTTCAATGGAAGGCCAATGTTATTTTTGTCATCTCTTACGGATTTGAAGATCTGGTCAGAGAGTATGCCGACAAATATCCTGATATAAAATTCATCAATATTGATACAGTAGTAAAAAACAGTAAAGGAACCATCACAAGCGTGGACTTCTTTGAAGAAGAAGGAGCTTTCATGGCTGGTGCAGCCGCCGCACTGCTCACTACCGACGCATCTATTCCCGGAACGAATCCGGAAAAGATCATTGGAGCTGTAGGCGGAGATAAAGATCCTGTCATTGATGCTTTTATCTTTGGATATACTAAAGGTGCTCATTATATAGATCCCGAGATCAAGATCGATTCTGTCTATGCAGGTACATGGGATGACCCTGTTCGTGGGAAACAAGCCGCAAAACAACTCTATTCAAGAGGTTCAGATGTAATATTCCAAATAGCTTCCCTGACCGGTAATGGTGTACTTGAAGCTGCTGCCGAAGAGGGACTGTATGCTATTGGCGTTGACTCTAACCAAAATGGTCAGCAGCCGGGTCATGTTGTGACTAGTGATCTTAAGAATGTCGGCGATGCCATCTATAATGTATTTGCCTCCATTGAAAATAATACATATACACCTGGTGAAGTACTGAAATACGGAATCAAAGAAAATGGTGTCGGTCTAGCGATAGATACATATACGAAAGAGATCCTTCCTCAAACAAGTCTAGACAAGCTGGATGATATACGGAAGAAGATAATCTCTGGTGAGATAGTAGTGCCCGTCTACACCTATTAATTGATAAGACGTAAAAGTCTTTCTGGGCAATCTGCCTGCTGGGAAGGTCTTGAATAGAGGCCGGCCGGCAGGCTGATGCCGCAGCAGCACCTGTCTGACGAGATATCCATAGAAATCAAGAAGACTTCCGTCGACAAGGCGAAGCAACTGCTATCTACAAGGAGCTTATCCGTGTCAAACCCATATATCCACATGGAGGGAATAGTAAAAGCATTCCCTCCGGCAGTCCTTGCACTTGATCACGTCGATATTTCTATTCAGAAAGATAAGATCCATTCGATCATTGGTGAAAATGGCGCCGGAAAATCGACACTCATGAACATACTCTATGGACTCCACACACTGAATCAGGGTTCTATCTTTCTTAACGGTGCTCCTGTGAATTTTAAGAATCCAAGAGAAGCCGTCAAACATGGTATTGGAATGGTACATCAGGAATTCATGCTGATCCCATCCTATACCGTTTATGAGAATGTCATACTGGGATCCGAACCACTGACAAGATTTGGTTCGATCGACCGCCGAAAAGCAAAAGATAAAGTCCGGGATCTTATACAGGAATTCAAACTGAATCTTAACACTGATGCAGAAGTCGAGGCCCTTTCGGTTGCGGCCCAGCAAAAGGTCGAGATACTAAAGCTCCTCTACAGAGATGTGGATCTTCTCATCATGGATGAACCTACTGCTGTGCTTGCACCCCAAGAGATCGAAGAGCTCTTCAGACGATTGAAGATGCTGAAAGAACGTGGGAAGACTATTGTATTCATAAGCCATAAACTTGATGAAGTTCTACATCTCTCTGATACCATCACCGTGATGCGTGCTGGAAAGAGGATCGAGACCATCCCGAACAGTCCGGATCTATCTCGTGCGGATCTTGCAAGAGCCATGGTCGGACGTTCGGTTATCTTTAGTGTGGTAAAACCAAAAGCAGTACCGGGAGATGAGATTCTGAAGATCGAACACATATATTTAGAAGGAACTCCTCATATACAGGCTCTACATGATATAAGCTTCTCTGTGAGAAGAGGTGAGATCGTCGGTATAGCCGGTGTTGAGGGAAATGGTCAGTTTGAACTGGTAAAGATAATCAATGGGGCTCTCTCTCCTACATCGGGATTGATCAAACTTCACAATCAAGATATTACCAACAGCACTCTAGCTGAAAGAAGACAATTACTGGCTTATGTCACACAAGACAGAAAGAATCTTGGATCTAGTCAGGATTCTTCCTTGCTGGACAACTCCATCATGACTCATCACAAAGTCAAAGAGCATAACAAGGTGGAGGGAAGATTCTCCTTTCTGATCTCCGACCGCCGTTCAAAAAAGCATACTGAGAATATCATAGAGGATTTCAATGTATTGACCATTGACAGCGGAGCGCTGATGAGGACCTTGTCGGGCGGGAATCAACAAAAGATGATTATTGGCAGAGAGTTCTTATTGGATACAGATCTTATCATATTGGATCAGCCGACGAGGGGTTTAGATGTAGGGTCCATAGAATATATTCAGAAACAGATAATCAAGAAGAGAGATTCAGGAACAGCCTGTCTGTTGGTCTCCAGCGATCTTGATGAGCTATTGTCCATATCCGACCGAATTCTTGTCCTCTGTCGGGGGCACCTTGCTGCATCCTTGGATCCGCAGGTGACAAAGAGGGAAGAGATCGGTGAATATATGCTTGGAGTGAAAGAGAGGTATACTGCTCTATGAAAAAACAGCTAATTGCCTCGATCAGCGGGATCCTGGTGGCAAGTATCATGGGATTCATTATCCTAACCCTGCAGGGATACAATGCCATAGCCAGTTTCACAAGTCTTTTCGATTATAGCCTATTCTCTGTATCATCATTCAACAATACCCTTGTCAGAACCGCTCCGCTTCTTCTAACAGGTCTATCGGCAGCGATCGCATTTGGAAGCAATGCAGTCAACCTGGGTCAACCAGGACAATTTCTTATGGGTGCGATGGCAGCAACTTATGTAGGCATGACTGTGGATCTTCCTCCGGTATTGATGGTCCCTCTTCTGCTAGTATCTGCAATGACTGCAGGAATGCTTTGGTCCGGAATAGCTGCTCTATTCAAGATATACTTCAGAATGAACGAATTCATAACGACCTTGATGTTGAACTTCATAGCCGAATATACCACCATGTACCTGATATCTGGTCCTCTTCTAGATCCAAAACTCTATTCTCCTATGACTGAACCCATCAATTCAGGAGGGATTCTTCCCTATATAAACGGTTTCCCAACAACTTTTGCCATAGCCACAGCTGCTATTATTCTTGTATATATCTTTTGGCAGAAGACCAAGCTTGGATATGAACTGCGTATTATGGGAAAGAACTCTTCGTTCTCGTTCACCGGAGGATGCAATAACCGAAAGAATTTCCTGATCATAATGCTCATCAGTGGAGCATTAGCAGGCCTGGCAGGAAGTATGATTGTCCAGGGAGGACTGCAGCATAGATTCCTGAAGGGAATGGGAGCTGACTATGCATGGGACGGTGTCATGATAGCCATTGTCGCTAATAACGGAATCCTTGGCACTGGATTCTATGCCCTCTTCTTTGGGATGCTGCAGACTGGAGCCCTGGGTATGGAGTTAGAGACCAGCGTCCCCAGCGAGTTTGTACTGGTGTTCCAGGCAATAACAGTACTCTTTGTCGTTGCAAGTAGAGGATCTGCTCATCTTATCTTGGATAAGTTCTCAGTTCTCTCTCGTATCCGTTCACGTTCTCAACTAGTAAGCCCGGATAGTTCGGAGGCCCCCCAATGAATCTAATTATTGAAATCTTCAGCTCGAGCCTGTTGGCTGCAACTCCTATTTTGCTAGCTGCTCTAGGAGGCTTATATACTTACCATGCAGATATCTTTAACATAGCGATGGAGGGAATGTTACTAATAAGTGCATTTATGGCCGTGGTCGGGAGTTATCTGTTTGGATCCTGGTTTATAGGACTCTTGTTTGGTCTACTGGGAGGCGTCATCGCCGCTGGAATCTTCATTCTTTTTGCTGTGTACCTCAATACAGATGAGTTCGTCACAGGGATAGCCTTGAACATGCTGGCCCTTGGCGGGACTACCTATGTGATGAGACAGATGTTCAATGTAAAGGGAGCTTTCATCTCTTCCAAGATAGTCGGTATACCACAGTGGAGTCTTGGTCCTGTCGCTCGTATACCAGGTCTAGGTGAGATAGTATCTGGGCATCCCTTCATCACCTATATTGCGGTTATTCTGGTATTCTTTGTTTCGTATCATCTCTATCGAACTCCATTTGGCCTGCGGCTGAGAGCCTCTGGGGAGGATGCGAAGGCAGTTGAGTCAATGGGGATAGATGTCAGAATATTAAAAAGTAAAGCTATCTTACTCTCAGGTCTATTGTGTGGACTGGGAGGAGTATCACTATCATTGGGTATGGTAAGACTCTTTGCAGAGAACATGACCAACGGCCGCGGTTGGATTTCCTTGGCTGTCATAATCCTTACAAAAGGGAAACCTGTCAATGTACTGATCATGGCGCTGATCTTCGGCCTTTTTGACGGGCTTGGTCTAAGCCTGCAGCATACGGCTATACCATCACAATTGACCCAAATGCTGCCATACTTGGCAACACTTGTCGCTCTCTATATTTATTCTAGGAGAAAAAAAGTATGAAACATGCATGGGAATGGGAAAATGAGATCATAGCGCAGGCAGTACCTGTCGACTTCACAGAAAATCCATCTGATTGGAGTGGAATAAATACCATACTCGAAGCACGTAAGGCTGATCTGTTTAATCTATGGGGAAGTGAGGTCCCTGGTTCTAGAGCTCCTGAACGAGTGAACATCGCAATGATCCAGGCTTGGGGCAACAGAGGGTTTGATGTCAGTCGTGCAGAAGAATACATTCCAGAGGCACTTATAGCTGCTAAAGAGAAGAACTGGGGAGAATTAGAACGGATAACCGGCAGAATCATGATGGAATTGAGGAGAGCAAAGATGATCACAGACCACCCCTATTGGTCCTTTGCTCGATATGATGAATGGTCAGATATCTTAGGTCAGATGAACTTCGGAGATACTCTTGAGAAGAATCCTTTGAATGACAGTCAGGAACTGGAAGAGACTATCCATAATGGATGGTTGGGCCAGATAGCAGGCGCATCGTACGGCACAGCTCTCGAAGGATATCTTGGAACTGTTCTTGAAAAGACCTATGGTGACAGATTGAATGGATATATAAAAGAGCCCGAGACCTTCAATGATGATATAACCTTTGAACTTGCTGCTCTTTCAGCGATCCTTGCCCATGGGAAAGATGTCTCTAGTAATGACATCGCAGATCAATGGTTGAAGATGATCCCTTTTGGGTGGTCAGCAGAATATGCAGCCCTTCACAATCTGAGACGCGGCGTGTATCCCCCGGAATCCGGTATTGACGGGAATTTCTATTGTGAATGGATCGGTGCACAGATGCGAACCATGGTATGTGGATTTGTATATCCCGGGCAGCCAGTCAAAGCAGCCCATCTGGCATATCTGGATAGCCGCGTAAGCCATAACTTCAATGGTATATATGGCGGAATACACTCAGCTGTCATGACTTCTCTGGCGTTTACCTTGAAAGATCCAAAAGAAGTCGTAGAAAGATCCCTTGATTATATACCAAAAGGAACCCAATACCACTGGTTCTTAAAGAGAGCCATCACACGGGCTAAGAAGTACCCTGATCCTTTGGAGGCCTGGAGAAGTTCAGAAGAGGAACTGAAAACCTATAATTGGATCCATGCATATCCTAACATGGTTGCGAATGTGACAGCACTCTGGTACTGCAATGGGGATATGACAAGAGCCTTTCGGATCCTTGCAGGGTGCGGATTGGATATCGATTGTAACGCAGGTACTGTCGGGACAGTCCTGGGTGTCATGAATCCCGTTCCTTCGGTTTGGGGTGACCCGATCTCAGACCACCTTCAGACTTACATACCCGGGCTGGAAGATATCTCAATCAAGGAACTTGCAGCTATGACTATGCGTGCCGTGGAAGCATGTAGGACCTGATCCTCCTCACTTCTCTTCAGAATATAACGGAATCTGATATATACTCCCATAGAGCATAATGTCTTTTACCAAACAGGCACAACCTAAGTTGTTTATTGCTGTTTTCCTGTTTTATTCTTTCCACTAATTTCTGAAATAGTTGTGTTTACTCTGGTATCTTCTATTTTACGATAATGTATTCCACTGGCAGTACCTTCCCGTACATCACTGCAGGTACCTAGCCGCAGATGAGCTGCTCCTCCGCAATGGCCATAGATACTGCACCCTGGTCCTTGATGCCGAGACAGGTAAACTGTTTTATCGGGAGAAGGGGTGAAGAAATCTCTGGATAGAGGACTTCATGAAATTCTTTGACCATGATTTCATGAACCATGTCAAGACCATAGCCATGGACCTGCATGCAGCATAGGGAGAGTGTACTCAGCGACTCATTTCCCAATAGAGACGGAATCTATGATAATTCTCATCTCCAGAAATGGTGTTTGGACAAAGTCCCATCCCCCAGAATACAAAATGTTGAATAAGGAGGCAGAGCTGGCAAAGGATGAAGACATTGGCAGCCAAGGATACTGCCAACATGGCAACGAACGAAGAGACCATGGGGAAATTCAAGAATGCAGGCAAAACCATACCAAGAAACTACAGGATCTGCAGATAAATCCGTCATGCCAGCGTAGTTTGAAGAGAAAAGCCTCACCTGTCGCATCATCAGGGAACATTCTTAGAAATTCTCGATATGAGTCTGGGTAATTGCCATACTGTGATATCGATCCCATGGTTCAATTCCTGTTAGTAACATTTGAATAATACCTCAGGAGGAGCTAAGCGGATTCCCCCATATTTAAAATATAAATGCACTAATTGGTGCATAACCTATTGGAAAATGGCATATAATAAAGTATCATTGTACTACAAAGAGGTGATGCAATGAATCCATACTATCACCAGAATTATACGAGAGAGCAGATAGATGCGATTCTTGATAAAATAAAAAAATGTGTTGTGAACAGACGCTTTATGATTTCAAAGAATGAGCACAGACAGGAAAATATTGATTTTATAAATGAATATAACAGTAGAAGTGAACGGCAATCTTCAATTCTGCTGCAAATTCTGACAGAGGATTTCTGCCATTCCTTGCAGAATGTGAAGCCAGGCTTTGAGCATGAAGTTTTATATGTGTTTGTGCCACAGGTACAGCTTTCTAATGCAGATGGAGAAGAAGAGATGGTTGCTGTTTATATAAAGTCTAATATGATTGATATGCAAGATGGAAGTCGTACAATTGTAATATCTTTTCATAAACTGAACAGGCCGATTGCTTACCTGTTCAGGTAAGTCGGGAATTGAAAGGAGACATTGTTATGAGTGAAAGAAAAGTATTTTGTGAAGAATGTAGAAATGATGTTACCTATACTATTAATGAAAAGAGAATGGAAGGTACTATTAAAGGTGAAAAGTATTCTTATACAGGAAAAGAAGCATTTTGCGTAGATTGTGGCACTGAAATTTATGTTGCAGAAGTAAATGATTTTAATTTGAAAGCACTATATGATGTGTATCGAGAAAGGAATGATGTTGTATCACTAGAGTTGATTTTAGCAATACCAGAAAAATATGCAATTGGGAAAAGGCCGCTTTCTCTTTTGCTTGGTTGGGGAGAACAAACATTTTCTCGCTATTGTGATGGAGATATGCCGACAAAGCAGTACTCTGAGATTCTGCAAAGGATTTATGATGATCCATCATATTATGCGGAAATATTGGAAAAGAATAAAGGGAATTTGAAAACAACTGTTTCTTATGAAAAAAGCAAAAGAGCAGTGAATGAACTTCTCGGGAGAATAGGGAGCACAAAAACAAAGATAGATTTGACCATTGAATACTTGCTGAGTCAATGTGAAGATATCACACCATTGGCATTGCAGAAAGCGTTGTATTATATTCAGGGATTTTATTCTGCTTTTTATAAAACATTTCTCTTTTCTGAGGATTGTGAAGCCTGGGTGCATGGACCCGTCTATCGAGAGATATATTTTAAGTATCGTTATTATCGATTTGACCCAATTGGAGGAAATGAGGGGTTTGATGATTCGGTATTCACTTCGTCAGAGAAAGCAATTTTGGACAGCGTGATTAAAAATGTATGTTGCTATAGTGGAAAAGTTCTTGAAAATTTTACTCACTCAGAATCCCCATGGCTATCAACCAGAGGAGAACTGCCGGAGGCAGCAGCAACGGACAGAACTATTCAGAAGGAACAAATTGCTAGTTACTTTAGCGCAGTCAAAGAGAAGTACAATATGATTAATCCAAATGATATTAAGGGTTATACGCAAATTATGTTTGAACAAATGTAATTTAATATTGAAATGAGGTAGTAATATGGCTAGAGATACACATCATGTAGTTCACAATCCAAATGGTGGTTGGGATGTGAAACGTGGAGGCGGACAGAGAGCAAGTGCTCATGCTGATACAAAGTCTGATGCAGAAAGAATTGGACGAGAAATAAGTCGCAACCAGGGAACTGAATTTATTGTTCATGGGATGGATGGTAGAATTCAACGTTCAGACAGTCATGGGAATGATCCATGTCCACCAAAAGATAAATAAGGTGTTTTGACTTTACTACTGCATGAATATGTGATAGGAAAGCCATCATAAGTTTATCATGATATTATATCTTGATCAGGAAAGGATGATGATACTTACTATTCTAATCCCTTCAATCTTTTAGAAACAGATAAAAAAAGTGATTGACCCTTTTCAATTCCTGATTTATCAATAT